>CAYLSF010000704.1:0-4511 GCA_964385675.1 uncultured Saprospiraceae bacterium | reverse complement strand
TTTTAAAGGACGAATCGTACCTTTGATTATCAAAGACTTATAACAGAACAAGTCTTATATGTTGTTTGAAGTTATGTTCTAGAGCATTTATAAACTCTTTTTTCTTGTCGTTAAAAATAAAACGAACTAATTGACTTAACTCTTTATCTTTTGCAATAGCCTTTCCTAATAACAAAGGAGTGGAGAAACTACCATCATCATATATACCCTTACCCGCAAAAAGATCTAGAAACCTAAACTCTTTTTGACGAGACCGATTAATAATGCGACAATATTGAGGAAAATACTTAGCAACAATACTCGCTTTAATTTTTGAGGACGGCGTTTGTGTCTCGTAGAATTTTTTATTACTCATCTAATTTACTATTTTAAGTTAGATTAAAAAATATAATGAAGGTTATAATCCCTATCATCTTTAAGGTTATTAAAAAATATTTTTATAGTTGGAATGCAAAAAATTAAATAAAGCTGAGTTTGTTTAAATTATAGTGGAGAATAGGGGAGTCGAACCCCTGACCTCTTGACTGCCAGTCAAACGCTCTAGCCAACTGAGCTAATTCCCTAATCTTAAAAATTCCAAACTACAAATTCCAAATCCCAAAATGTGATTGGAGTCTGTTGGAATAATATATAAAATGTGAACTTTAACAAAAGCTATTGTTACCAATTGTCAACTCATTCGTTTTACTGATATGTTATATCAATTCTCTAAATGAGACCAGAGTTCCAAAAATAAGATTTAATGTTAAGATTTGGTGGAGTTCGGCTAAAAAAAAATGGAATTTTGTATTTTTGAAATTATACAAGTAATTTTAACTCACTATGATAACACCGTAACATTTAGCATGGAGCTAACGAGAGATAACCATATTTAAATGAAGTAAAATGCTATAAGTCACGAAATTATATAGGGAGTTAACTTGATTTAAGAAATTTATAAATTTGACACGTATCAAACGCTATGATTCAAGGATGGCACGAATTTCGTATTAAAAAAAATCTAATAAGTTACGCATCAGCCATAAATTATACATTTATATCAAAAGTAATACACGCCATGAAATACTGCTTGGTACTCCTTACGCTAATTTGTTTGTCTTGTAATCCAGAACAATTGTTGTCACAATCCTGTGGAACAGTAATCTCTCAGGAGCAAGAAGCGTATGTAAAGAAATTTCTACCACAAATGAACGCTTTCGATGGTGCTTTAAGTCGAGGTATTCGTGATTTTCCATTGCAAGTACACATACTAAGAGAAAGTAATGGACAAGGTGGTATGACGCTCAATAACTTAAAAGCTGCAGTTACGACGCTTAATTCTTTCTATATCAATGCTAATATTCGCTTTGTGGTGTTGGATGATATTCATTACATCGACGATGATGAGTTTTTTGATTTTGATACAGGCGACGAGGAGGATTTTTGTGGGGAGCATGATGTTCCAAATGTGATTAATATTTATTTTTTCAATTCTATCCGTACAGGTATGCACACATTATGTGGTTATGCGTATTTCCCACAGGGAAAGGATAGGGTATTAATGACAAATGCTTGTGCTATCAACGGGAGCTCGTTGCCACATGAATTTGGACATTATTTTATGCTGTATCATACACATGGAAAGAGTAACACCGGTTCTACGGACGAGTTAGTGGATGGTTCAAACTGTAATTCAGCAGGAGATAAAGTATGTGATACTCCTCCAGATCCAAATTTATCGGGTAAAGTATCCGAGGATTGTATATATATTGGTAGTGGTTCAGATAAAAATGGAATGAATTATAAGCCAGATACGTATAATATGATGTCGTATGCTCCTAAGGTGTGTCGTCAGCATTTTACACCTGGTCAATATGCTAGAATCAATTATACAGCGTTAAATCATAGAGGGTATTTGAAATTTCCTCCTAAGCGTCCTAAAAAGATTATCCCCGGTAAAGAACCGATGGCTAAACTTTCAGGAGAATTAATTTTGGAAATAGAGGGGCAAAAGTTAGAAACGAAGTTAGATGAAAACTTATACAAGAGTATAGATGGTTTTTATGAAAATACGAATTATCAGTTATCTATCATTAATAATGAACCCGCTTATGTATATGTGATTGGTTCAAATTTGAAAAAGCAAACTGATGTTTTATTTCCATTAGAAGGACAAAGTGCATTTTTGTCAAAGCAAGGCAGTCGAGTCGCACTACCGGGTGGTGATTATATGTATCAAATGGATGATGTGAAGGGAAATGATTATTTGTGTGTATTGTATTCTAAAAAGCCATTGGATATTAAGAATGTGATTAATCAAATGCGATTCAAATCAGGAACATTTATGCAGCGTTTGTATAAGACGTTGGGGGATGATGTAGTTCCTATGAATAAAATAAAATATGACGAAAAAGGAGAATTGAAATTCTCAGCGGAATCAAAAAGTAAAACAATCGTACCGATTGTGGTAGAAATGAAACATTTATAAAATTTGTTTCATATAAAAATTAAAATTGTGGATTTTAATGAAAATCACCCATTTAAATCTCGTTTTTAAGTATCGATTCAAAAATTGGTAATATTATTGCTGTTTATAATATGAGTAAAGTTCAATCATAATATTGTTTATGTATATAAATCCTAAATGTTGTATGAAGACGTTAAAGTTACATATCGGTTTAATTTTAATATTAGCACTGTTTTCAGTAGAAATATATGCTCAAGATGAGGGATGTATTTCTGGTGATTGTTATACAGGTGTTGGTACATGGAAGTGGCCCTCTGGTTCTACTTACATAGGAGAGTTTAAAAATAGAGATAGAGAGGGATATGGTTATTTTAAGTTTCCAAATGGTGATGAATACATTGGAAATTGGAAAAAGAATCAACGTGATGGTTATGGAGTCTATTATTATAAATCACATGGTGATTATAAGCGATATGCGGGAGAGTGGAAGAAAGATGAAAGAACAGGTATGGGGATTATGTATTATAATCAAGCGTCGGCTAAACCACAATTTGGGATTTGGAAAGACAACAAATTTGAAGCAAAATATAAGGCATTACATTGTGTAAAAGGCAATTGCTTTCAGGGATTAGGTATTCACGTCTGGGATGATGGAAGTCGTTATGAAGGAAATTATAAGGATGGAAGACGTAACGGAGAAGGTGTTTTTTATTATCCTAAAGGAGCAAAATATACAGGAAATCAAGTCAATGCTCAACGTAATGGCTTTGGTACGTATTATTACACAAGTGGCAATAAATACGTGGGAGAATGGAATAATGATTTGAAACATGGACGAGGAAAATTATATTCCAAAGGTCAAGTTTATAAGGAAGGAGTTTGGAAAAATGGAAAATTTGTGGGTTCAGAGATAGTAGAACCTATTTCACAAAGAAAAGATCATACACAAAAAGATACAAAAGCACCGATTATTAAGATTACTAAGCCTGAGGTAACAGAAAGAGGACCTAAGGTAGTCGTAAGAGAAAAATCAATTATTATTGGTGGAATCGTAGAAGATGAAAGTGGTATTAGAAGAGTACGTATTAATGGCGTAACTGCTCGTTTAGGGATTTCTGGTACAACTAAAAAACCTTTTGCAGGTAAAATTTCTTTAGCAAAAGGTCAAAATGATTTCTGGGTAGAGGCTACAGATAGATATGGAAATACAATTAAGAAAGACTTTCAAATTATTTATGAGCCATTAATGGATGAGCCTATTTTGGCATCCAATATAATTTCTGAAAATCGTACAGCTTTAGTAATTGGTAATGCAGATTACGATCAAGTACCATTAAAAAATCCTGTAAATGACGCTAGAGCTATCGCAGATAGATTAAAATCATTTGACTTTGAGGTTGATTTACACTTAAATGTAAATCAAAAAGACATGAAGAAAGCTATTTTGGCGTATGGCGAAAAATTGAAGGATCGTAAAGGGGTAGGAATGGTATATTATGCTGGTCATGGTGTACAACTCAATGGTCAAAACTATTTGATTCCATTAGAGGCGGAAATTTCTAAGCCTTCTGATATTGATTTAGAAGGGGTAAGATTACAAAGGGTCTTAAATGAAATTGAACATGCTACGAACAGATTGAATATTGTCGTATTAGATGCTTGTAGAGATAATCCTTACGCTGGTGTGAGAGGTTCAGGTGATGGATTAACTGCACCTGCAAGTGCACCGAGTGGTACATTTATCGCCTTTTCTACTTCTCCTGGTAGAGCAGCATCTGATGGAAATGGTAAGCATGGACTTTACACAGAAGCGTTATTAAAGGCTTTAGATAATGCAAAAGGAATGAAGTTAGAAGATATTTTTAAGAAAGTACGTTCGGAAGTGCGTAAGCGTTCTAAGCGTTTACAAATTCCGTGGGAGACTTCTTCTATTGAGGGAGACTTCTACTTCTTTAAAGGAAAAAAATAAATTCAAGATAATATAACATTAGGATAAACTAAATGGCTAAGTTGACTTATCAGCTTAGCCGTTTTTTTATATAATCGACAATCAACAATTAAAGGT
>CAYLSF010000703.1:0-4521 GCA_964385675.1 uncultured Saprospiraceae bacterium | reverse complement strand
TTCACTTTCAGTATAAGGTTTTGGTTCAGTACACTGACTGAATGCCAGACCTGTAAGAATGGCAATCCATATATACATCAATTTCATTTGGACTATATTGAGCTATTCGTAAATTATTTTCCTATTAACTTTCCTTAGGCATGTTACAAGAATAACTTTACATTTCTAACGGCTACTTTTGCCCTCACTTTTCGCCTAAAAAGTCTAGGAATAACCCGCTATTCTACGATTTTTAGGCTCAATTGAGACCAAAATTAACACCTTATAGAATGTAAATTTATTTTTTCCTCATGCCTTACTTTCCATTTAATTTAGAGGAGGTATTCTATTTTTACTATTGTTCAGGTTGAATTTTCACCTTCTTTTTTCTAATGAAGGAATTAAATTCTCTACGATAAGAAAAACCAATTCCTGTCTTATTTATTGTAGCAGAACCAATAATATCTGGTTCAGTTCGATTATAACCTTTAAATTTAAACCGGCCATCATTCGTAATTCGGTATTCAATCACAAAATCTCCTGTGTAATAAGTGTTACCGGCAGTATTACTTGCTGCTGTTGAACTTTCAATACCAAAATTTGCCCCTAAAGTCAATCTATCATTTAAAAAGCGATTGGTTAATCCAATTTGAAATTCACTACTCACAGAGCGAAAATCAGCAACATTTAAGTCCGTAGCATCCGTTGTTCTTTGATAGTTAAAATCAAACTCAAGACCTGACAAAAAACCTAAATCATCTGTAACCACTTCTGATATTAAACTCGTCAAATATAAGGATAATTGATTAGATAATACTTCACTCACGGTATTGAAACCAATATCTTCAATTTGATTTGATTGTACAAAAGCTGCATCAGACGGTAAAAAAGACTTCAATATGATTAAACCAAAAACTTGACGATTTAATTCATTATTATCTGCCCGAACAGTCCTTAACTTACTTTCTATATAGCTTTGAAGCTCACGAGCTGCATTAGGCATTTCAATATCGAATTTGATATCTGGTTTGGTTAAAGCCCCTGTTAACTTCATAGCTAAATCCACATTTGTAGAACGCCTAGCGGCTTCAATTTCTGCATCAATATTCAAATATTCTAAAATAAAATTATAGGGTGCAGTTCTAAGTCCTTTATAAAACGCATCAATATTCAATTGAGCTTGATAGGGATCTCCATCCCAACTAATCGTGCCTCCTCTTCTTACCGTAAAGGGTTTGTTAATGAAATTTTGATAGGTAAATAGATAATCACCCTGCTCTATTTCATAATCCCCAAACATCTTAAAATCACCTAAATTGCTAATGGTAACACTTAATCGACCATTTCCCCTTCCTTGCATAATATCCCCAACCTGCTCATCAAAAATCAACATGACCTCAGCCTCGGGTGTAGCAATTACATCCAATTCGATATTCATACCATACGCTCCCTTCACTTCTCTTTCTTGTACTGTATCTTCCGCAGGATTTACAAAAGTGATAAAATTAACTGCTTTTGCTGTCCGCTCTCCTGATAATGGAATCTTGATACTCGTCTCTTTATCAGAAGTAGCCGTTGCATACAAATTAGGTTCATTTAAAGGTCCTGTAAATTTCACCGTTGCATCTTTTCCAATGGCTTTACCATATAGTGGATTCGTTGTTTCAGCAGTAGTATTCATCATCAAAAATCTATCTGATGTAACTGCTATATCCAACTCATAGTCTTTCAAAAATTGATGCTTCATTCCCCCTGAAACCAATGCTGTATTGCCCAATTCGTCTCGCACAATTGCCCCTGTTGCATCAAACATATTATTATTAACATTGACGATACCTTCATCTATAAAATAAGTCGTTTGTAAATAATTGATTTTTGTTTGAATATCTTTTGCCTTAAAACTTCCCCCTACATTAGGTTCTTTCCCATCTCCATAAAAAATCAAATTTCCATTTAATCGTCCACTTGATACCTGTATTCCCGAAATAAAATATTCTGCAAAATCAATCGGGAACTCCTTGACTTGTACTCTAAAATTGAAAGAATTAGCAGGAATAAAATAGTTAGCAGCCGTTTCTGGATAATATTTTCCTTTTCTAATAATAATTGCTTGTTGTTTTAATTCGCCACTTTCATTTGTAAATACCTTACTTAGATTAGTAGAAAAGACAACAGGCTTTTTCAAATTTGGTGTTTCCGCCGAGACGGTCAACTTACCAAAATAGTCATCATTGATATAAAAACTATCTACCCCAATATCCGCATTAAGAAACTCGGCTTTAAACATATTATTGGCCTTCACCTTAGCCGTTATCACACCTGAAAAATCTAATTGCTTGACTTTTACAAAATTTTCTACCCAATCAACAGGCATATTTTGAATATCTAACTCTAATCCTTTTGCCCCAATACTATTCAGAGAAATGATTTCATCTAAGTGCTGTAATTTAAAATCATTCGTATTGATAAATCCAGGCCCAAACCGGATATAATTATTCCCAGCAATTGACCATTCCTTATCGGCTATGGATAAATTAGAGGGTAATAAACTGACTTGATATTGATCTTCTGCTATGAAAAATTTACCATTAAAGTTTAAGGCTTTAAATAGCTTCGTAATACTTTCAATATTGGTGTTAAAATGGAGGGTATCTTTATCTAAACGATTACTAAAAGCAAATGGTGGTACGACTAAATTATCCCCAACTGCTGTTTTATTAATATTAATTTGAATATTCCCTTGATCCTTTTTCGTCGTTGTGGTTACAAAAATGCTATCTAATACCACATTATTATATTGAAAACTTGGGACTTCTAATGCAAATTCAAAAGTATCTTGAGCAGCATCAAAACTACCTGCTAGGTTTAAATCTTTAACTGCATATAAATTAGTATCAAGAAGGTGTGTTAAATTTTTGGTATCAAAAATATTCACAAAAAATTGGGCATTATCCGTTTGCTCTATGCCAAAATACTGAATTGAATCACTGTAGATGTAATCATGTTTTATCCCCATTTTTTTAGCGAAAGCAGGATAATAATGATGCACATATCGCAAGAAGGGTTTATGAATCTCATTAATATTAAATGTGCCTTTTAAGTTAGCCGTTAAGACTTCAGAATTGAGGGAAATATCTCTATAACCACTCTCTTTCAACCTTGAGCGTAATACAATAGAGTCCACTCGATGAATTTCGCCATTTGATAAGATAAAATTATTAACAGCGCCTTGTCCGACAATATTATCTAATTTTGACCCCTGAAAATCAAATTTAAAATTACCACCAAATGTATAATCCTCATCATACAGATTTAGGGCTTTTAAGTCTAAATGCTTAACATTTGAAACAATATTAAACACAGGAATTTCATCATTAAAATTAACACGTCCTTCAAAATCTAAATCAACGTCTGCATCAGTAATACTTGTCTTTCCTTCAAATTCTCTTTTATTAAATATCCCATCGATCCGAATATTCTCATATGGGTAATCTCTAAATGTAAATTTTTTAATATCCGCTACAATCGTAGCATCTAAGTTATCGAAAGTCACACCACTCCCCTTCCCATTTGCACTCACCGTTATTTTTCCGATATCAGGATTTGCAGTAAATGTACCTAAATCAAATTCATTCAAAGCTAATTTTCCATCATATGCTCCTTTTCCTCCCTTAGCCTGAAGATCAAGGTTCATTTCCATATTTGCACTCCCCAAATCTGTCGATAAACTTCCATCTGCAAAAAACTCATGAAAGAACCCAAAGAATTTCCCTTTGAAATTGATTCGTCCTAACCGTAAAGCACTTTCTGAAAAATTGATATAAGGCAATAATAACTTTAAGTCCTTCATATTAGAACGAAATCGCTCCAAATCAAAGTCCATAAACGTTTCTTCAAAATTGGTTAAATCCCTAGAACTAAAACTTCCTTTAATGGTCGTTGTATTCTTCATAGTCACTAGTAAGTCTTTCGCTTTTAAGCGATTAACTGTACTAGATAACTTTCCTTTTAGTTGGAATTTCTCTTTCTTGTTCAACCTAAAAAACGCATTTTTCCGAAGTCTAGGAAAAAACACTAGAATATCTTCAATCGCCAAAGTCGAACCATCCAGATTTACATCTAAATAAACCCGATCATTAAAATATCCCATATCATTGATATGATCGTAATTAAAAATGACCGTATCTGCTAAATAACTTTCAGGGGTTATTAATTCCGCATTATAAAATGCCATCATATCCTCCCGCACCTCCATATCTGCCTCTAGGCGATTGATGGTAAATCCTCCCGTTTCCACACATGAGATTTCATCCAAATGCCACGTACCGATGTAATCTTTAATTAGTCCATCATGAGCAATAATGTTGAGTTTATCCAATTCAAAATGCTGCAAATCAAACTCCCCATCTTCTCGCATTGGAAATTTATTATTATCATAATCAAAATAAGCATTGAGTAACGCTGCTTTTTTGATTTTAAAAGACCATGTTTTAGCGGTCGAATCTATGGAGATAGGAGTAACAACTGTCGTTGTTGTATCTG
>CAYLSF010000702.1:0-4522 GCA_964385675.1 uncultured Saprospiraceae bacterium | reverse complement strand
CTGTCTGCCGACAAAGGCAGATTCCTAATTCGTAATTAAAAAGTCATCACTTCCTTTTTATCATATAGTTTTGAATAAATGGTTTATCAATTAATACCGTTTATCAAACCATTAAATATTTAGTGTATATCATGATTACAGAGATTATAATAGGAATTGTCGCTGCTCTGTTAGGAGTAGGCGGTGGGTTCGTTATGGGTAAAAGTCGATTAACTGCGTTGAATAAACAACAACAGGAGGAAGCCGATCAAAAAGCAGATACTGTCATCAATGAAGCTAGAGTAAGTGCATCAAGAATTGTTAAGGATGCTGAAAAGATAGTTAAAGATGCCGAGGCTAACTCAAAACGCTTAATAGAAGATGCCGAGCGTAAAAATGAGAATATTAAGCAGAAAAAAATCTTAGAAGCTAAGGAAAAGTATCTAAAATTTAAGGCGGACTTTGAGGATGAAATGACTAAACGTAAGCGACGTTCTAAAGAGACAGAGCTTCGACAAAAGGAAATTGAAAACCGCCTAAAACAACAACAGCAGAATATAGCGACTAAACAGGAAACCATCAAAAAAGAGTACAAAGCACTCGACGCACTCAAAAATGATGTAGAACAGCAAAAAAGTGAAATTGATTCGATTAAGCAAAACCTATCAAGGCAATTAGATATTGTTGCTAAGAAAAAACAGCAATTAGAGCAAGCAAACGAGGAGCGGATTCAAAAGTTAGAACAAATTGCGAAATTAACACAAGCAGAAGCAAAAGACGAATTGCTTAAAGCCGTTAAAGCTAAGGCGGAATCGGATGCTATGTCACTGATTAAAAATACTATTGATGAAGCAAAAGTAACGGCTAACAAAGAGGCTAAAAAGATTGTGATTCAGAGTATTCAACGTATGTGTGCGGAATACACGATTGAAAACACAGTATCGGTCTTTAATTTGGAATCAGACGACTTAAAAGGTCAAATCATTGGTAGGGAAGGACGAAATATTAGAGCCTTAGAAGCCGCTACGGGAGCAGAAATTGTGGTAGATGATACACCTGAGGCAATTGTTATTTCTAGTTTTGATCCCATTCGTAGAGAAGTGTGTCGTTTGGCATTACAGCGCTTAGTAGCAGATGGAAGGATACACCCTGCTCGTATTGAGGAGATTGTAGCCAAAACAAGAAAACAATTAGAGGAGCAAATCATGGAAATCGGTGAACGCACCGTGATTGATTTGAACTTGCATGGATTAAAACCAGGGTTAATTCGTATGGTTGGACGTATGCGGTTTAGATCTTCTTATGGTCAGAACTTATTAAAACACTCTATTGAAACGGCTAACTTATGTGCCATCTTAGCAGCAGAACTAGGATTGTCTAAGAAGCAAGCGAAAATGGCAAAGCGTGCAGGACTCTTGCATGATATTGGAAAAGTAGCAGAAGAGGAATCTGAATTATCGCATGCTTTACTGGGGATGAAGATGTGTGAAAGATGGGGCGAACATCCGGCCGTTTGCAATGCCGTAGGAGCGCATCACGATGAGATAGAAATGAATAATATTTTATCTCCTTTGGTGCAAGCTGCCGATGCGATTTCTGGAGCAAGACCTGGAGCAAGACGAGAGATTTTAGAATCTTACCTCTCTCGTATCCGTGAGTTAGAAGAGTTAGCATTGAGTTATGATGGTGTACAAAAAGCGTATGCAATGCAAGCTGGTCGTGAGTTACGGGTCATCGTAGAAAGCGATAAAGTGACAGACGAGCGTTCAGAAATGCTTTCTTTTGAAATTTCTCAAAAGATTCAAGACGAAATGCAATATCCTGGACAGATTAAAGTCACTGTTATTCGAGAAAAACGAGCGACTTCTTTTGCTAGATAAATAGTTGATTATTAAAATGATAAAAGCCGAATACTAGTTTTTAGTGTTCGGCTTTTTTATTCATTGTGGATTATAGGTTTTATGAGTTTATCTTTTGAATTATCAGAATTATAATTGATACCTAATCAATCCAAAGACTAACTATTGGTAGAACTCTCAATTAACCGTTCCCCTTTACTTTTGAAGCTGTACATATAAGACTCCTGATAAAATTAAAGCTCCGCTAATAAGGTGATATATTTCCAAATACTCTCCAAAAAATATAGCGAAGAACGCAGTAGTTAGGGGGATGGCATTGCTAAAAATAGCACCATTTTCTGCTCCTAGTCCTTGTATGCCTTTGTTCCAAAATAGATACGCCAAGCAAGACCCAAATAAGCCAATACCAATAGCAGATAACCAAAAGTCATATTGTGCTAAAGGAGGGGCATTAACACCTACGACAGGCAATAATAGCACAAAACCAATAAAGCAGATAGCATTGGTTAAAAAGGTAAAAATTGTATTATCAAAAGATTGTGCATATTGCTTAATCCAGATATTTTGTAAGGCAAACATCAAATTCGCTCCCAAAATCAAGAGATCGCCAATTGACCATTCGATATACAGTAGTTTGGTTGGTTGCCCCTTCGTTAATAAAAATACGACCCCCGTAAAGGCTATTACAATTCCGATTTTTTGCTGGGCGGTAATGGGGGTTTTTAATAATAAATTACTCAGTAGTAGGGTAGTAGCGGGCGTTAAACCAATGATTAAAGCAGCATTGAGGGCAGAGGTTAAGTGTAAGCCCGATAAGAAAAATACATTAAATAGAAATAATCCTATAACACCAACTAGAGTAATACCTTTATATTTTTGTCGAACGATTTGCCATGGAATTTTCTTTTGGGTGGATATGACAAATAAGAATAGAAATCCTGCTCCAAATAAATACCGCCAAAAGCCAACTTCAATAAAATGTACATATCGGAGCATGATTTTACCTTCATGGAAATTTAAACCCCAAAAAATGACGGCACCTAAAAGCAAAAAAACAGCAGGATGAAAGGTAGGGATGGTTTTAATTAACTTCATTACATGATTTATAAAATGGAAAAGCTATAAGTAAATATAAACAAATTCACAAAAAATCTATGGAACCTATAGCAAAGTTGAGCAATTCTGTAATGAAGTATGCTTACAACAAATTAAAATAATCAATACGATGTAGGTATAAAAATTAGAGCCGTTAATTTAATTGCATTAGCTAAAGATTGTAACTTTACTGCTCAAAACTAACTAATCCTACTTTAAGATTCTTAAAAAAACTAGAAATCTCGTATGATTCAATAGGGAATTCAGTTTTTAAAACCTTGTTTTTAATATTTTTTATCTGACAGCGTAGCAATCTGACTTCTGACCTCTTAGAGTCTTTGAGTAGAACTAAAGATTAAAAACTAAATCCTCGGGATAAGCCTCTTCTTCAATTGTTGTCCCTTCTTGATTGACTTGTTTTACCCCTTCTATTGGTTTTTTTGAAGGATTATTGAACTGCAACCACCAGCTTATGCCTACAATTAATAAAAAACTAGCGGCTACTTGATAAGCGGGTATAGGGTGATTTAATAGGTTGAATATTTTTTGACGAATCGAAGACTGATTTTTCAGATTTAAAGAAGGTGGAGGAATTTCTAGTTTTTCATCAGCATCTTTAAAATCCCCAATGATAGTTTTAAAATCTTGAAATTCTTCTTTTGTCATCCATTTTAAAACCTCTTCTTGTTCTGACGGGGTTAAAGCTTCAAAGGATTGATGAGTGAGCCAATCAAATATATAATCTGGAATATTTTTCTCATTCATGATTGTGGTATTAACAATTTACGTAAATGTTTTAAAGCATAAAATAAACGAGACTTAACCGTTCCTTTGCTACAATTTAAAATGCTACTAATCTCTGGAATTGTCAAATTATTAGAATACTTCAATATGATAATTTCTTTATGCGTATCAGATAACAATTTGATTGCGTTTTGGATTGCCTTAAATTGTTCTTTATGATCCGAGTTAGTCGTCGTACTAGATGTGTTGACAATTGATTTATATAACGCTAAATGTTTAATCTGCGTAGATTGATCTCTAATGTCATTTTTCCAATGATTTCGAGCAATTGTAAATAGCCATGGTTTAAAAGACTGAGTGGAGTCAAATAACTCAGGACGATGATATATTTTTAGTAAAATATTTTGAGCAAAATCTTGACTCTTATTCATATCTGTGGTCAACCAGGTCATATACTTGCAAAGAGATGAAAAGTAGCGATTATATAGCGTAGTAAAATAGATAGGTTGTCGATCACCAATGAAAAGCTCCATGAGCTTTTCATCGGATAATGCACTATATTTAGATGTAGACATAATCGGTTACTACTTTTTGAACGAATTTAAAACCTCTTCTTTTCGTCCACTTTCAGTCGCAATTAAGTTAATCAACTTATCATAATAGTTCATTTTAGCTTTATCTCCATTAGCTTGATAATATTTTTTCAGATGAACTAAACCCGGTAGATACGTTAAATTCATTTGGGTTTTTACCACCTCATCCTGCTGGTGATATTGGAAATTATTAAACAAATATTCTAAATCGTAATTTTCTTCAAAATTAGACTGTAGCAATGCTGTATTATC
>CAYLSF010000701.1:0-4532 GCA_964385675.1 uncultured Saprospiraceae bacterium | reverse complement strand
CTGAATAAAGTTAGAAGGTTAATTAAGTTAGTTTTATTTATTTAAAATCAGTAAAAAGTTTATCTCTAACATTAGTTTTAGCATCATATTATATGGCAATACGTTTAGTAAAAATAGCGAAAGAGTTAAATGTGGGTTATGGCACATTAGTGGAACACCTTAATAAGAAGGGCCACAAAATTGATAATAATCCACGTGTTAAAGTTAGTCAAGAGATTTATGATCTACTCTTGAATGACTTTAAGAAATCTATTGCTATCAAGGAAGAAGCCGATAAGCTCAATATAGGTACTAGAAAACGCAAAGAAGCTGCTGAAAAACAGGCTGCCCTTGAACGAGAAAAACGAGAAAAAGAGCGTTTACGTAAAGAGGCAGAAGAACGTCAGAGACAGAAAGAGAAAGAGGAGCTAATAGCTAAAAGGCGTAAAGAGAAAGCTGAACAAGAGCGTAAAGCTAGAGAGTTAGCGGCGGAGCGTGCAAGACAAGAACAGCTAAAAGCCGAAAAGCAAAAGAATAAGTTAAAGGTATTAGGGAAAATTAATTTAGATGCAATTAACCCTAAGACTAGACCAGAATCTAAAAAACAGACAGGTAAGCCTAAACCTGTTGAACGTCTCGCAGCAAAAGCTAAGGTTGAAAAACCAAAGTCAAATGTTAATAAAAAACCTACACCTCCTGTTGCAGATAAAGTTTCAGAAAGAAAAGTAGTTCAAAAGAAAGAGGCATCTAAAGAGACACCTAAACCTCAACCTGAAAAAATCAAGGAAGAAAAAATGGTTACAGGTACACCTCCTGTTGTAGAAACACCCGAGGTAGAAGAACCAAAAGAAATTAGAGCGGAAACGCCTAAGTTAAAGGGGTTGAAGATTTTAGGTAAAATTGATACCACTAAATTCAATAAACCAACTAAAAAGAAAGGGCCAAAAGAGAAACCTGTTCGAGAAAAAGTACCTAAAGAAAGACGAAATAGAGACGATAATCGAAATCGTTCGGACAATCGAAACCGTGACGATCGACGTAGAAGGGAAAGGGATAGAGGTAGAGATGATAAGAAAGGGGTAGGTGACAATAAAGGCAAGAATAATAACGCAGACAAGCCAAAAAGAAGGCGTAAGCGTAAGAAAATTGTAAAACCAACAACTGTTACACCACAAAATCAGAATAAGACAGAAAAGAAAGGTTCTGATAATAGAAGTGGTAACAACCAAAATAGAGATAACCGAGGTAGAAGTAACAATAACAATAATCGTAGTCGAGGTGGAAGGAACGATAATAACCGTAGAGGAAGAGGAAGAGGCGGAAGAAACGATAATAGAAGAAATAATAATAACCAACCAACTGAGGTTTCTCAAAAGGAAATTCAAGAGCAAATCAGAGCTACAATGGCTCGGATGTCCTCAGGGGGTAAGAATAAACGTCAAAAACTTCGTAGGGATAATAGAGAGCGTCAGAGAGAAAAGCAATATCTAGCAGAAGAGCAAGAGTCATCAGCAGTACAAGTAACAGAGTTCAGTTCTGTATCAGAATTGGCAAGTTTACTTGAATTATCGGTTACAGATATTATTATGACCTGTATGAATGCAGGGGTAATTGTCTCTATTAATCAGCGATTAGATGCAGAGATTATTGAGCTAATTGCAGAAGAGCATGAAAGAGAAATTGAATTTATTAGTGCAGAAGAGCAATTAGAGGAGGAAGAAGAAATTGTAGATGCTCCTGAAGACTTGAAGCCTCGTGCACCGATTGTTACGGTTATGGGACACGTTGATCACGGTAAAACATCATTGCTTGATTACATTCGTAAAGCAAATGTAGCCGATGGTGAAGCAGGGGGTATTACACAGCACATTGGAGCGTATGAAGTAAAAGTAGATGGTCAACGAGTAACGTTCTTAGATACACCGGGTCACGAAGCCTTTACAGCAATGCGTGCGAGAGGGGCGAAAGTAACTGATATAGCAGTGATTATTGTAGCAGCGGATGATAGTGTGATGCCACAAACAAAAGAGGCGATTAGTCACGCACAAGCGGCAGGTGTTCCTATCGTATTTGCTATCAATAAGATTGATAAAGATGGTGCAAATCCAGAACGCATCAAAGAACAGTTAGCCTCAATGAATTTCTTAGTAGAAGATTGGGGGGGGAAATATCAATCACAAGATATATCTGCTAAGCAAGGAATTGGAATTGAAGACTTACTAGAGAAAATCATATTAGAAGCAGAAATACTTGAACTAAAAGCCAATCCAAAACGAGAAGCTTCAGGGGTAATCCTAGAGGCGTCATTAGATAAGGGTAGAGGTTATGTGGCTAAAATGTTAGTTCAAACAGGTACGCTGAAAGTAGGTGATCCTGTAGTAGCGGGTTCTCATGCAGGTAAGGTGAAAGCCATGTTCAATGAGCGTAATAAACGCGTTAAGAAAGTAGGGCCTTCTACGCCTGTATTAGTATTGGGTCTGAATGGTGCACCTCAAGCAGGTGAGAAGTTCAAAGTAATGCCAAACGAGCAAGAAGCGAAACAATTAGCTTCTAAACGGGAACGCATCAATAGAGAACAACAGCAACGTGCTACGAAACGTATTACGCTTGATATGATTGGGCAGCGTCTGCAAATGGGTAACTTTAAAGAGTTGAACTTAATTGTAAAAGGTGATGTGGATGGTTCTATCGAAGCATTATCTGACTCTTTATTAAAACAATCTATCAAGTCGCTTCAAATTAATATTGTACACCGTGCGGTGGGTCAAATTACGGAGTCTGATGTCTTACTAGCAGCCGCTTCTAATGCAATTATTATTGGTTTCCAAGTTCGTCCTTCATTATCTTCTCGCCGTTTGGCAGAGAAAGAAGGGGTTGACATCCGTTTATACTCTGTTATCTACGATGCCATCGAAGAAGTGCGTACGGCAATGGAAGGTATGTTGGAGACGAAGAAGCAGAAAGAAATCACGGCTCAAATTGAGGTACGGGAAGTTTATAAGATTAGTAAGGTCGGAACAGTTGCGGGTTGCTATGTAACAGAAGGAAAAGTATTCCGCAATAACTATGTAACTATTGTAAGAAATGGTATTGTCGTCTATCCAACTAAAGATGGCGTACACGCAGAACTCGACTCCCTGAAACGCTTCAAAGATGACGTGAAAGAGGTGAACTTCGGTTATGAGTGTGGTATTAAAGTGAAAAACTACAATGACATCCGAGAAGGTGATATTCTGGAAACTTACGAAATCATCGAGGTGAAACAAACGTTAAAGGATTTAGAGAAGCAAGAACGACTAGAAAGCGTGGAGTCTTAGATACTTGATAGAATTTAATTTTTGAATATAGAAAGCCTAAATGTAATTTTCATTTAGGCTTTTGTTTGTTTTGGAAGGTTTCAATTCATTTCAAATCTGATATAAAATCTGTATCTTTGGTAATAAAATATGGAAAAAATAGCTCAACATAAATCAATTGTCAAAGAAGAACTGGCTTATTATCAATCCATAAAAATATATAATGCCCCTCAATTAGCAAGGCACTTAATTATCAATGCAACAGAGACAGAATTCTTACTAATGGATGTAGGATGGTTTAAAGATAGGTATATCAGTGACTTAGTCTTTCATCTCGAAATAAAAAATGATAAAGTTTGGGTACATGCCGACAACACAGATATAGAGATAGCAGAAAAATTAGCTCAAGCAGGTATTCCAAAATCGGATATTGGTTTAGCCTTTGTTCCGTCTTATGCTAAAGATATGGTGGAGTATGCGGTGATGTAGTTATTACGAATAAATTAAAATACAACCAAAAAATGCCAAAAGGATATTCCTTACACATTGGAGTAAATGAAGTGGATAACCATGCTTATGGAATAGAAGTAATGCCTTTGGTAAATTGCCTCAACGATGCAAAAGCTATGGCAGATATTGCCTTGAAAAAGGGATATACTAAAATTACATTGCTTTTAAATAAAAGAGCAACTTTAGAAAACTTTTCCTACTTTATACAGAATTATGCCAATGAATTAGAAGAAGGTGATATTTTTTTACTGAGCTTTTCAGGGCATGGAATTCAATTAGATACTATAGCAAAACATATTGAAATGGATGATATTGATGAAGGCTGGTGTTTACATGATAAATTTATTCGAGATAAAGATTTTTTACATCACCTTAAATTATTTAAGAAAGGAGTTCGTATAGTAATTGTTTCAGATAGTTGTTTTAGTGGAGGGATGTTAAGATAAATTTATAAAAATTAGATATGAGAGTAAATCCTATTTTTACCAAAATAATGGAACAAGATTTAGGGAAGGAAATTAAAGCTAGTTGTTTATTAATAGCTTCAAGTAGAGAGATAGAACAATCTCTAGTTAGCCAAAATCATGGAGTATTTACAGAAAACCTTATAAAGATATTTGATGGAGGAAATTTTGATGGAAATTATAAAGATTTTATTGATAAAATAAAGTTGTATTCTCCTAAATCAAGTAATCCTGTATTGATAGTTTTGGGAGAAAATGACATTGATATAGAATCTCAAGATGT
>CAYLSF010000700.1:3013-4540 GCA_964385675.1 uncultured Saprospiraceae bacterium | reverse complement strand
TGGCCAAGGAATTTATCTTCATTTTGTTTTACCAAACCAAGATAATTCTCCTTTTGATAAGAATTTTAGAGTATTTCACAATGTTCAAACGCCTAGTGTAGAAGGAGCAATTGCAGCACTTAAAGCGAATGATAAATATCGAAAAGTGCGTAAGGGAGGCGTTGTTTTATACCATGAAGTATTGTCTTTTAGTCCTAAAAATAAAGCACATATTACTCAAGCAATGGTCGAAGATTTGGCTTATAAATACATCAGTATCAGGGCTAAAAATGGTGTTTGTTTCGCAAAACCTCACGTTCATGAAAAGCATATTCACGTTCATTTTTTGTTTAGTGGTGTGGAATTAGAGAGTAGTCGCACCTTACGTATGGATAATTCAAAATTTAAAGAAATACGCCTTGAAATAGAGCGTTATCAGCTAAAATACCCAGAGCTAAAGCATTCTATTGTTTATCTAAACAAGGAGAAGAGGAGGGAAAAATCAAATGTAAAAGACAAAGAATTTCAAGCTAAAAAACGCTTAAAAAAAGAAGGGAAAATATCTCAAAAAGAGCGTGTTTATCAGCTTCTACAAGAAGCTATCAGTAAAAGTGATACATTAGACGATTTTTATAAAAACGTTGAAAAACAAGGACTTAAAATCTATTCAAGGGGCAAAAACAAGAGAACTGGTATTATCTTAGAAACGGGCAAAAAGTATCGCTTTTCGACTGTTTTAAAAGACCAATGGATTGATTTTAAGGAAAAATCTAAAACTTACTCTGAGCGAATGGAGCGGATAAAAGCCGCTCGAAATAGGGAAAAGCAACAGAAACGAGAAATAGAAAATAGCCGTGAACAGCGATTGCGAGAAGCTCGCAATCAAGGAAAAGATGATTTCGGCAGAACTATTTAAGTTTCCGTTTTAATCTTGGATTTTTAAACCACGGAGTAGTATTTAGAAGAACTGGACGTTTGTTTTTGTGAATTAGAATAGCTTTATCACTATCTAATGTGCGAATTTCATCGGCATACAAAAGACTTCGCCCCACCTCTTTATCTCGATTAGAAGAGCCATCATTCCCTTTAGCAAAACCAGCCTCTTTATAAGTGACTGTTTTTCTTCCTAATGTTTTTTCTAGGCGTTCTGCAACATCAATTGACATACCTGGAAAGTAAACATGAGTAAGGCAATTAGTTAGAATAGTTTCGCTATCTGATTTACCATAAATATGTTCAAGTTGTGTTATATTTTGAAGTATAAGCATTAATCCTACGTTCCGCTTTCGAATAGTGGATATAATTGTAGAAAGGTCAGGAATTTTATAATGCCCTGCTTCATCAAGCAGCAAAAAAACTTGATTATAAGGCTGATTTGGTTTGGGCATTTCCATTAAAAACTGGATAATTTGTTCATACAATATGGATAGTAAGAAGCTGTAATACTTAAAACTTTGTTCAGGAATTACAAAGAAAATTGCAGTTGGTTTTTGGCGTAGTTCCTCAAAATTCAAGGTCTCATTTAGTGTAAGTGTAGCTAAATTAGGG
>CAYLSF010000700.1:0-3003 GCA_964385675.1 uncultured Saprospiraceae bacterium | reverse complement strand
CGTTGATTTTTGCTAATGCAGTTTTTGCAGTAGATAGGATAGAAGACATAATTTTACTTTCTTGACTGATGAAGGCTTCATACGCCGCCATTGATACATCATTTAACTCTCTTGCAGCCATTCTGTCTATTTTTGCTTTTTGTGCAGGAGAACCACTTAATTGTAGTAGAATATGATTGAGCGTATATAAATTTAGGAATCTACTACCTTTATTTTTCAACATTCGAATCATAAGATTGATGATATTCTTACTACCATCATTCCAAAATTTTTCCGCTCCTCCAGTATTAGGGAAGGCTGTATCAACAAGAATTTCAGATATTTTTTGAATATCTGTGAAGTTTTTACAACGATGAAGAGGATTATAACGGTCTGAGCGATTGATATTTTCTACATCGATGATTTTTACATTATAACCTTGCTTTTTGAGGTATTTATGGCTTTTTTCATAAAGTTCTCCACTTGGGTCTGTAATAACCATTGAATGTTTTTCTTCAGCAAGGTGGAGTAGGGAAGGGAATAAAACAACTGATGTTTTATGTGCACCAGTAGGTCCAATTGCTGCCAAATGAACATTAGAATTTTTAACAGAAAGTCTATTTACTCCATCCACTACAAAGCCTTTATTGGAAGTATTCAGTAAACGATTACGGTCAAAGAAACCAAGCCATCTTGCAGAACCATAAACTTTACTAGGAAAGAGTAAATCCTTAATGCCTGAATAAGTTTTACTCACTATTCGACTGAGAATCATGATGAATTTTGACTTTCGATAATACCATATTAGAATTATAGCAAATACTAATCCTCCCATGTAATGACATTGATTTGATGAATGATGTTTTTTAACTAGCAAAAGCAATACTTACCCATAAATAAGGTGAGTGTTGGTCAGGATGAACAGCAATACATACCGCTTTTAAACTTGACTTTGAAAGTAATTGAAGCTTGGCATAGTCTAAAATTTCCTTTGCATCATAATGCTGTTGATAACTAAGTTGTATATTAGAAGCAGGTATTCCCATTTTTCTCAACTGATGTATCATTTTGACCAAGTTATCATCATATTGTTTTTGTGTTAGTTGTATGCCTGAAGCTAGTTGTAAATTAAGGTAATTAAGAAGATTTAAAGAATACATTTTTATAGGTTGAAGTCCTTTTTGGTATCTCCATTTGGTAATATTTGTAGATAATTGATGGATAAATGTATCTCTAGATATAATAGGAACTGATTTAGTAAATACTTGGGTAATAAATAAAACTCGTCGTGAACTTTGATAAATACCAATACCTATTTGATTAAAGTCTGTATGTAGAATATTTGCGCGATGCTCCTTAGACTGCATTAATCCTTTATGTAAAGCAGACATTGGACTACCCATCGCCACATTTTCACCACAAGTAATAAATTCAATATGGTCTTTTTTCAATCGGTCATCAATAGAACCAGTGTAAGGACTATCATGGTAAATTTCATTACTTCTTAGTTGCTCTAAACTATGTTTTCTAGCTGTAACACAAATTTTATTTGAAAAATCAAGTGGTAATAAATTATGCTTTATTCGCTCTTTATTGACTAGAGCAAACATTTGTTGCTCTAGTCCGCTTTTAATCTTTGCCATATTACAATCTTTTACATATTGTATCCATTACCACCACAATCTGGACAACATTTATATTTAGGAGGTTTTTCAGCTTCAATTTTTTGAAAAATTGTATTGAAATTAAATATCCTGTCTGGATTATTTCCTTTCTTGAAAGTGTCAAAAAATAGGCGACTTTCTTTTAAAATATAATTAGGATGTACATTAGTTTGAAGTAGGTTTCTATCCCAAGACTTTCCAAACCAATTGCTATATTCATAGCCCTTGGTATCATTGTGAAGAATAGCCATTGATAGCATTCCAATCAAAGCATCAAGAAATTGTGAATGAAAAATAGTATTCAGACGAGAACTAACATTTACAGCTTTTTGAGCTTGTATATTGTACCGTGGTGATACGGCACAACGAAAACAAGCAGGAGTAACCTTAGGTATAGTAAATACTATTTCACTACAACGAGAACCTGCATAGAAACCTGCCCAGATAGCAGGCTTCTTATAGCGTAAAGCGATTTTATTACCAAACGCTTGTGCAGGAAAACTATCGGTCAAAAAAAGCAGTAAATCAGCATCTTTGAAAATTGTGTCTAATTGCTTATTGCTCATTTTAGTGAAATCTTGATTTAATCCTTCAAAGTTTAGACCTTCATTAATTCTCATCAAATGCTTTTCAAGAGCATCTACTTTGAGCCTTCCAATATCACTAAAACTATATCCTTGTCTTGTAAGATTACTTTCGTCAACAACATCAGGGTCTAAAACAGTTAACTGACCTATACCTGTTCTTGCTAGGGCTTGATACAAAGAAAATGCACCACCAGCACCAATTCCAACAATCTTAGTAGCTTTCAATTTTGCTACATCAACTGCACCTTCAATTCTCGAAAAGTCTTGAAGGGTATTTTCTTTTTTTTCGTCAATGATTTCTACTATTCCTAATTGATACTCATAAGGATGTTCTTTGAAAACAAAATATGGGTATAATTCAAAATCAGTATTGTCGCCTTCACTTATTACAATTGGAGTAAGAAAAGCAGGAGATTTGATATGTTTAAATTGTTCAAAGAAGTATTGTAAATCAGGTGCTGAAGGACGTTTATAACTCTTTGGGTGGCTATGTATAAATCCAATCAATTCTAAACCTTCTTTTTCCCAAAGCATTTTTATCATTGGATTTAAAAAATTTGTGTTGAAGGTGTAAGTACTATTTGTCACCTTTGCTTCACTATCAAAAATGAACTTTTCAACGATAAAATCTTTACGATTGCCAAATAGTAAACCTCCAGTTTCCGCAGGACGAATACCAATAGATTTTTTAATAGCTTCAAAAGCGGATTTCTTAAACCGCATCTTTAAATCATGATTTGCTTTCATGCTGATTTGTATTGTTTTGGAAAGAA
>CAYLSF010000699.1:0-4545 GCA_964385675.1 uncultured Saprospiraceae bacterium | reverse complement strand
ACGGCTACTTTTTCCCTCACTCTTCATTAAAAAATCTAGGAATAGCCCGCTATTCTACGATTTTTTACTTCGATTGAGAAAAAAATTAACTCGTTCAAGAATGTAAATTTATTTTTTCCTCGTGCCTAAATAGGTCAAACTAAACCTTTAGTCGCAAAAATACATTAATTTTTAGAAATATTAAACCTCAAAAAAAGGATTAACAACTTATTGTAAGATGTTGATATGTAATGTTTTGATTATTAATTTTTTATACAAAAACTTATTCTTGTTCATTCTCCATTTAGTCACGACACGACATTATTTTTATCTCCTTTTTTAGGTTTAGAACTTCGTTTTAAATCCTAAGTCAATAAAAAATACGTTTGGCTTGTTCGTTAATGTACTTCCTACTTGCTCTGGATATGTATTGACTACAAATTTTGAATATCCTCCTCCTAGGAATAATTGCACATTACTCATATTGTAAACTAGATGCCAATCCGTAGCAAATGAAAGTGAAAATTTATTAGTCCCTTCTAAATCTTCAATCAATTCGCTTTCGCTCAAATACTTTCCACTTTGATTAAACAAATAGCCAGGATGCACCCCTAAATATCCTTTAAGTCCAAGTCTGCCTGTTATTGATATTTCTTTTTCAAACCCTAAATTAAGTGCCAATATATTAGCATAGTTATTTTGATATACAACACGTGTACGGCTTGTACTCACCAAATTTCCCTGTGCATTAATCGTTTGCTCTACCCCCAAATCTTTGCTGAAAGAAAGTGCCGTATGCAATCGGTCGAAAGAAAAGCCAGCTACAAAACCTAAATCCCCTAAAATCGCTCTACGAATAGTTAAACTTTGTCCCCATGCTCCTTCATCCGTATCATTTAGCAAATTCAAATAATCTGAATTTGAAGTATTGAACTGATTTGTTGTAAAATTAAATCGAGTCAATATCGTCCAACCTTTAGTCAAAGATGAAGTTGATGTTGATGGAAGTATATTTGTATTAAATTGAATTTCCTGTTTCAATATATTTTCCATCGGTAGAGCTAATAAGCTCTTAATCACTTTGTTTTCTGGATTATAAGCTATAGGAATATGCTTATTCCCTTTTATAGCAACTTGATTCGCAGTATTATCCTCCAAATCTTCATTAGCTTTTATAGTTATGGATTCAGGCGTTTTAACAATATTCTTATTTTCATTTAAAATTTGAATTCCATTTTTAATATCAAAATTATCTGTACGGATAGTGCTTTCAATTATAGGTTTTTGCGTATCAAATTTTTCATTTAAATCCCATTTATTGCGTCCTTCTTTTGTCCGATTATTTTCATCAACCCTCTCTAAAGATTTACTCACAACAGATTCAGCAATTGAATTTTCAACCGAGTCAAAACCTAATTTTTTATCCTTAGAAACTTCATTAGAACTTTCTATGGTCTTATCACTTTTTAACGTATCGGATTGACTTTGATAATTTAGAGAACCCCATATGCCTCCCAACACACCAATCAGCAATATTGGCAACCAAAGCCAAACTTTCTTCGACCGTTGTTTAGGCAATTCAATATCCATCATCTCCCAGTCTAAATCACTCGGTGCAGATAGATTAAAATTTGCATTTTGCTGTATATGTTTATCAAATTCTGACTGTTTCATTATTCTAATTTAATTTACACTCTTATTCGATACGGTAGCTTCTTCTTTTAAAAATTTCAGTTTTTTCATTGCCCAAGCTCTTCCTCTGTATAATAACACCCTAGATGTACTTTCTGCGATGTTTAATTTTTCGGCAATTTCCTTATGACTATATCCATCAATAATAAAAAGGTTAAAAACGGTAATATATTGAGGCGGCATTTTACTTAATATGTGATAAATCGTTTCGTAATCCATCTGAGCATCTACCTGTACAGCGGCTTCTAAGTTCACCACTTCTACTTCTGAAGCATCAATTGATAAATATTCTATCTTACGTTTTCGTTTGTGCGTGAGTATTTGATTAATTGTAATCCGGGAAAACCATGTTTTAAATAAAGCCTTCGAATCGTCATATTTTTTTAAGGAAGCGAAAACTTGAGAAAAAATAACTTGCATACAGTCTTTAATCTCATATTGAGGAATCCCATAACGCACACATATTGTAAAACAATAATCCTTATAACGCTCATAAAGAGCCTTATAAGCTAGTTGCTTTCCTTTTAAACATGATTTTATGATTTCTAAATCGCTTTTCACTTATTGTCTTTAGTGCGTTGATGAATTTTTACGATTGATGGCGTACGTTAAGGTACACCATCAATTTATTACTATAATATTTAATGCTTTGATAATTTTCATGCTTGATGATATACCTCGGAACATACCACCAACCTTATTGTAAATCGCTAATTACAGAGGGTCGAAGAACTCGTAACTGTTGCATTGAAAACGGTATTATAACTACCTCCAAATCCTACAATAGCTGGATTAAGATACGTTCCACTTAATCGACCAACTACGGTTGTGCTATTCAAAGTTGAAAAAGTAACCGTTGGACTAGCATCTGTAACAACCCATTTCACAGCAGGTGTTTGTGTAGTATCTTCATATAGATATGAGTTAGTTGTGTAAGTGTAAGTTGTTCCTAATGTATCCATGACATGATGCTGTATTAAATAATCATTAACCTGAGCTTGAGAAATATCAATAGGATTTGTGCCAACTAAAGCTGGATTGTTTGATACTGCCCAGACTTCCATGTTATTTGCGTTACAGTAAGAAGCATAAGCATTGTTGGACGAACGAGCTCCTTGAAATTGCATTAACATTGTGTTTTCTGATAAATCACTAGGTACTACGTTTTCAATAGGTACTTCCGTTTCCACGACTTCTTCTTTTACAATATCAATATCATCTTTCTCACAGGATGCTGCGAATAATGCCCCTAAAACAATAATGACAAGACTTAATTTAATCCCAAATAAATTCTTCATTTTTTTAATTAATTATTCGTTTTGATAGTCCTACAAAAGAGGCAATAATAGATTCATTAACTATGAATTACCAAATATGTTGAGAAAGGCAGATGATTCACCAAATTGCTATTATCGCTATTCTCTTTCTTGAAATATCAAAATGATTTTTAAGTTGTTAAATAATGTTCCAGGCCTGTTACATTTATATTATTATCCTAAAGGGTGAGAAGCGTTACAAGAAATTTCATTTTTTTTGAAAAAAGTTTTCAAAACGGCTTTTAGCGTGTTTATAGGGCAATTTTAAACTTAAAAAGACCAATAACTTTCTAATAAGCTATTGGTCTTTGATATGATTTTAAATAGAAAAAGCAGTATTTCTAAGCAATTCCTAGTTTTATCTTTCGGTTTTGAAGATAGGTTTCAAAACCATCTACGCCTAGTGAATTTAAACATCCCTCAACTGTCAATCCTCCTTTTCGGGCTGCAAAAACACCATATCGAATATCATGCATCCCTTCTTTACTGTGAGCATCCGGATTAATACATATTTTGACACCCTGCTCTAAGGCAAATTTTACCCATTTCCAATCTAAGTCTAAGCGGTGTGGATTTGCATTTACTTCTATGGCTACATCGTGAGTGACACAAGCTTTGATAATCGCTTCAAAATCTAAGGGATAACCTTCTCTTGATAATAATAATCGCCCCGTAGGATGTCCAAGAATCGTCGTATAAGGGTTTTGAATGGCTTTTAAAATTCGATTTGTCGCCTTTTCTTTATCCATTTTTAAATTCGTATGAACAGACGCAATGATAAAGTCAAATCGCTTTAAAATGTCTTCTTCATAATCCAAAGAACCATCATTTAAAATATCCGATTCAATACCTTTGAAAATTTTGAAGGGAGCTAAGATTTTATTTAATTCGTCCACTTCTTCCATTTGAGCAAGTACTCTATCTGGTTTTAAACCATTGGCATAAAAAGCAGACTTAGAGTGATCTGTCAAGGCTAAATACTCAAACCCTTGATTTTTAGCATATTCTGCCATTTCTTTTAAGGTATGTAATCCATCACTATAGGTTGTGTGAGCATGAACTACCCCCTTAATATCTTCTTCTTTTATCAATTCTAAAGTGGCTTGATTTAAATATGAACCATCTTCTCTCAATTCGGGTTGAATGAACGAGCTATTCACTTTTTCAAAGACAGCTTGCTCGGTCGCTAATCCTTTAAAATCTATGCCTTCATGTTGAGTTACAAAAGCATTTAAAAATTCCTTAGAACCCGTTCGTTTAAATTGTTTAGAACCAAAACTTTCTGGAGTACACGTAAAAATAGTAATTGGATAATCATTTGCAGTTTGAGCATAATAAATGCCTTCTTCTGGATTATCCAATTTTGACTCTGATAAAGTCAATTTCGCTTTTGACTTTGCTGCAAATAGACCATCAATCGGTTCAGTTGTCCCAATAAGCAACTCTATCCGACTCACAATAATCGCTCTACGTCGCATTGCTCCTGTTAATTCAATTTTCGCATTGGGTAATATTTTTTGAATTTTAGGTATCAAATCCAAGGCTTCTTTTTCCAAAG
>CAYLSF010000698.1:0-4547 GCA_964385675.1 uncultured Saprospiraceae bacterium | reverse complement strand
CTCCTTCAATTGATAATCTGATTACCCTAATATCTATTCTAAATTTATTTTTATTACAAGTCCAGTTGTCTTCCGATACTGTCAAAGACCTCTCCATCCTTCTGAAAATTATATAATTGTAGTCTATAGCGTCCAATTCAGTATGATAGGTTTAAATATAAAAATCCCACTCCGAAAATCGAAGCAGGATTTTTCAATATCATCAAAGTCACATAGCGGCAATCCCGATAGCTATCGGGAGCAAATTCCAACTTTCAAATTCCAAACCTGCCTTTGTCGGCAGACAGGTCCCAATAATCGAATAGTAGTGGGATTCAAAAGTTCATTTTTTTTGTAAACTTTTACAAAGTTGTAGTACAAAGTGACTGTCCGTCTGTCGTCAAGTGAAGCGAAACGTCCGTCCACCGTCTATCCATTCAACTCCTCACGAATCTTATTCAAAGCAGAACCTGCTTTTACCCAACCGATTTGCATATCGTTGTAAGTGTGTGCTACTTCAAACTCATCAGAAGTACCATCAGCATGGTCTAAACGAATCGTTAAATTTTTGCCTGGTGCAAAGCTATCAAAATCAATAATAGAGATTTTATCGTCTTGACGTACTTTATCGTAGTCATCTACATTCACGAAAGTTAACCCTAAAGCTCCTTGTTTTTTCAAGTTCGTCTCGTGAATACGAGCAAAAGATTTAACGATAACCGCTTTTACCCCTAAGTGACGAGGTTCCATTGCAGCATGCTCTCTTGAAGAACCCTCACCATAGTTTTCTTCTCCGAATACGACTGTTCCGATATTAGCTGCTTTATAGGCTCTTGCTGAATCAGGAACAGGTTTGAATACAGGCTCATCTCCAGCGTAATTAATAACATTGTTCGCTTCTTCATTGAAGTAGTTAATTGCACCAATAAAGCAGTTGTTAGAAATGTTATCTAAGTGACCTCTAAATTTCAACCATGGACCTGCCATAGAGATATGATCAGTTGTACATTTTCCTTTTGCTTTAATCAAAATACGCATATCCGTTACTTCCTCTTTTGTAATCGGTACAAAAGGCGTCAATAACTCAATACGATTAGAAGTAGGGCTTACCACAACTTCTACACCACTCCCATCTTCCATAGGTGCAATAAATCCAGCATCTTCTACGTCAAATCCTTTTGGTGGCAACTCAATACCTTGAGGTGGATCTAATTTTACTTCCTCTCCTTTTTCATTTACTAGCGTATCTGTCAACGGATTGAAATCCATTGTACCTGCAATAGATAATGCCGTTACAATCTCAGGAGATGCTACGAAACCATGTGTATTTGGATTACCATCGTTACGTTTAGAGAAGTTACGGTTGAAAGAAGTAATGATGGTATTTTTACGGTTTGGATTTTCCATGTGTCTTGCCCACTGACCGATACAAGGGCCACAAGCATTCGCTAATACTACACCACCGATATTTTCAAAATCATCTAATAAACCATCACGTTCTACCGTGAAACGAATCATTTCTGACCCTGGTGTTACCGTATATTCAGATTTTACTTTTAAGTTTTTAGCCCCTGCTTGACGAGCGATAGATGCTGCACGCGTTAAATCCTCGTAAGAAGAGTTGGTACAAGAACCTATCAATCCTACTTCCAACTTCATTGGATAACCATTCTCTCTAAATGCTTCCCCTACTTTAGAAATTGGCCAAGCCAAATCTGGCGTGTAAGGACCATTCACGTGTGGTTCTAAAGTAGAAAGGTCAATCTCTATTACTCTATCAAAGTACTTTTCTGGATTAGCATAACATTCTGCATCACCTGTTAAGTGTTCCGCTACACCATCCGCTAATTTTGCTACAGACTCACGTCCTGTTGCCCCTAAATAACGAGCCATAGACGCATCATAGCCAAATAAAGAAGTCGTTGCACCAATCTCTGCCCCCATATTACAGATAGTACCTTTACCTGTACAAGACATACTTTCTGCTCCTTCTCCAAAATATTCTACAATTGCACCTGTACCACCTTTTACGGTTAAGATACCTGCTACTTTCAAGATAACATCTTTAGGTGATGTCCAGCCACTTAATTTTCCAGTTAATTTAACACCAATTAATTTTGGCATTTTCAATTCCCAAGGCATATCTGCCATTACATCCACGGCATCCGCACCACCTACACCGATTGCTACGATACCTAAACCACCTGCATTTGGGGTGTGAGAATCTGTACCAATCATCATACCACCAGGGAAGGCATAATTTTCTAAAACAACTTGGTGAATGATACCCGCTCCTGCTTTCCAGAAACCAATACCATACTTATTAGATACAGAAGCTAGGAAATCGTAAACTTCGCTATTTACATCGTTCGCTACTGCTAAGTCTTTATCTGCTCCAACTTTAGCTTGAATTAAGTGATCACAGTGTACAGTACTCGGTACAGCTACTTTATCACGCCCTGCCATCATAAATTGTAACAACGCCATTTGAGCAGTGGCATCTTGCATCGCTACTCTATCTGGTCTAAAGAATACATAATCTTCACCTCTAGTGTAAGGTTGTAATGGAGATTCCGCGTGTAAGTGCGTGTAAAGAATTTTTTCAGCGAGGGTTAATGGACGGTTAAGTGTGTTTCGGACTGCTTGAATCTTAGCAGGAAGGGCAGCGTAATGTGCCTCAATCATATCGAAATCAAAGACCATTGTGTTACAATTTTATGTTTTGAAAATTTGAATTGCTTAAACTATCCTTTAGATAATTGCTATTTACTATTTTAAAAGTCAAATATGACCTTAAAATTGGCTGCAAAGGTAGCGAATATTCACTTTTGCTTCAAGTGATTTTAAAAATTTTACCAAAAAAAATATTTTATTGTAATAAATTTTACTTAAATATTATTTGGTTTGACGCCATATTTACATCTATAAACAAATATTATTCTAAAAAGATTAGAATTTATATTGCCGAAATTAGTTTGTAATTAGACTCGTTTTAGATAATGAATTTACCATTTCAGAATTTTTAATAGGTTTTTTATCAAAAATCCAAATCTTATAAATTTTCTTCTTTTTCAGTATTGTCTTGCACATCAGAAACTACTTCATTTTCAGCACTTAAAGTCGCTTCATTTTCGGTAGAATCTTGATTTTCCAAATTATCTTCTGTTTCAGTCGTTTCTAAAATGATATTTTCTGTATTTTCAGCTTCGGTAGATTTTGGAGTAGTTATATCTTCAAAGTCTTTAAAAAATCTTCGTTGAAATAAAATAATTAAAATAACACCCAATGTAATAGAAGAATCGGCTAGATTAAAAACAGGTCTAAAAAATAAGAACGGACGACCACCCCAAAATGGAAACCATTCAGGATAATTAGATTGAATCATAGGGAAATACAACATATCTACTACCTTTCCATATAACATTCCTGCATAACCTTCTCCCATAGATACAAACTCTGCAATCGGGCCATGATACTCACTAGCTGTAAATATTAACCCATAAAATAGACTATCTAAAATATTTCCTGCTGCCCCTGCAATAATCAAAGCTATACTACAAATCAATCCAAAGTTTACCTTCTTTTTCATCAACTCCATCAAGTAATATATCATAAAACCTACCGCAAAAATTCGGAACAGACTCAAGGCTAACTTTCCATACGCTCCACCAATCTCTAACCCAAATGCCATCCCTGGATTCTCAGTAAAGTGCAGGCGACACCAAGTATTATCCACTCCTAAAGGAAACATCTCTTGCCCCAAATACATATTGGTTTTTACCCAAATCTTTAGCCACTGATCCAATACTAATACCAATAATATGATTCCTATGACGATATAACTCTGCTTTGATTTCATGTTATCTTTCTTTGTTCGATGTTCGATATTGTAAACTATCGAATAATAAACGTTTAGGATGACAAAGGTACTATATTACATTTGATAAAAAAATCTTAAAAGTTAAGTGATGTTTTGATATGCTATCAAAAAATTAAAGGTGTAAAGTCTAAAGTATTTTCAATATACCTTAAACCTTACACCTCATATCTTATACCCATTTATCTTCACTTATCTTCTTCTTCGTATCGTAGGCTTTCTATCATTCTTCGCTTGTATGCTTAATGTAGCATGTGGTACTGCCAATAAACGTTTTTTTGCAATTAACTTACCGGTCTCTCTACAAATTCCATATACCTTATTATCTATTCGAATCAATGCATTTTCTAAATGCTTAATGTGCTTACGAGTACGTACTGCTAAATTATTAATCCTTTCCACTTCTTGTGAAGAGGAACTATCATCCAATCCCTTAAGTTTTGAATTTTCTGCCCTCAAGGATATTTCTTGTAAATAAAATGCTAAATCTTGTTTAGCTTTTTCTAACTGAGATTCTTTATCACCTAGCAATTCATAAAATAGACTTTTAAGAGAAAACCCTTCTAATTTAGCAATGTCTCCTGAGTTGCGATCAATGATATCTTCTAAAAAGAGTTGCTCCTTTCTGATCAAGTCTATCCTGGTGATAATTTTGAGTATCATTTGATTCCGTTTGAAAAAGGAGCATTTG
>CAYLSF010000697.1:0-4553 GCA_964385675.1 uncultured Saprospiraceae bacterium | reverse complement strand
GCTTTCGAAGCCTGTAATAACACGTCTAAAGCACCCGAAGATACCGAACAAGTAGTGCCTAAACGAATTATTTCTCTTAGTGGGTTTTTAACTGAGGTCTTATTTGATTTGGGATATGGAGATCAAATTGTAGGGATTGATGTAACCAGCGTTTACCCTAGTGAAACTGATAGTATTGCCAAATTAGGGCATATTACTCAATTGAATACAGAAGCAATTCTGGCATTAAAACCCGATTATATTTTTGTAGAAACCGCTCAATTGCAGCAATCAGAGGCTTTAGGACAACTAGAAAATTCTGGTATTAATATCGTTGCAGTAGCGACTTCTGATCATTTGAACAATGCTTATAATGCAACGAAGCAATTGCAATCAAGTCTTAATATTTCTGATGAAACAGTGAAAAAAGTAGGTCAAAAAATAGAAGCAGACAGTCTTAAACTAATTAAGATGATAGCTACTACTGAAGAGAAACCTAAAGTACTTTTCATCTACGCAAGAGGTGCAGGACGCTTGATGGTTAGTGGAACAGGTACATCTGCGGAATCTATTATCACTTTGGCAGGTGGTGTAAATGCTATACAGTCTTTTGAAGATTTTAAGCCTTTAACACCAGAGGCATTAGTAGAAGCTGCACCTGATGTAATTTTAATGTTTTCAAGTGGTTTGGCAAGTTTAGATGGTAAAAAAGGACTAGAACAAATTAAAGGGATTCCTCAAACCCCTGCATTTAAAAATGATAAAGTAGTGGCTATGGATGGTCATTATTTAATGTCATTTGGACCTAGAGTTGGAGAAGCTGCTATTGAGTTAGCAGAGAAATTGAAATAAGTGGCTGGTTGACTGGTTACTTAGTGATCGGTTACTTAGTTACTAGACACTATTTAACAATAAGTAGTTAAATAAATAACATTAAAAATTTATCGAAATCAATTATGTCTTTCAAAGACCTTTTATCGCTGCCTGTTTTACTATTACTACTGATTATCAGTATAATAAGTGCCTTATTTTTTGGGGCATTTCAAACCTCTGCACAGGAAGTTGGGCAGGCAGTGATGAATTTTTTGAATGGACAACAAGATCCAACTTCATTTTTAATTATTCACATTAGATTACCTCGAATTTTATTAGCAGGACTAGTTGGAGGCGGTTTAGCCATTGCAGGAGCGGCTATTCAAGGCTTATTTCGTAATCCATTGGCAGAACCCTCCTTAATTGGTATTACTAGTGGAGCGATGTTATTTGCGGTCTTATCTATTGTGATGTTAAGTTCTTTATTAGCTCCTTTTGCCGCAGTATTTCAACAAGCTTCTATAGCAATATTTGCTTTTGTGGGGGGCTTGCTGACTACCTATTTAGTCTATTTTCTTTCTAGTCGACAAGGGAGAACCAATGTAATGACTATGCTTTTAGCAGGCGTAGCGATTACTGCTTTTGCAGCAGCGATTACAGGTATTTTTATTTTCCAATCCAACGATGAACAACTAAGAGATATTACTTTTTGGAGCCTAGGTAGCTTTAGTGCTGCTAGTTGGATACAGTTATGTATTACTGCTCCAATTATTACCATAGGTACTATTATCCTCAATCGTTATGCTAAAGCCTTAAATGCTATTTTACTAGGTGAAAAAGAAGCCATTTATCTTGGGGTAGAAGTAGAACAAGTCAAATCCCGTATCATATTTATTACAGCACTAATCGTAGGGGTAGCTATTGCCATGACAGGAATTATTGGTTTTGTAGGATTAGTAATTCCTCATTTTCTGCGATTAGTTTTGGGTACAGATTATCGGTATTTATTAAAAGGTTCAGTCTTACTGGGAGCAGTTTTTATGATTGCTACAGATACGTTAGCCCGTACGATTATAGCACCTGCGGAATTACCTATTGGTATTCTTACGGCTATGATTGGAGCACCATTCTTCCTTTGGCTACTCATTCGTACACAACATAAAAATTTTAGCCTATGATTGATGTGAAAAATATAACCGTCCGAAAAGGAGGCAAGAATATCGTAACCAATGCTTCTTTTCAGCTAAAGAAAGGAAAAATAACAGTCGCCATTGGAAAAAATGGAGCAGGGAAATCTACTTTACTAGAAGCTTTGACAGGTAATAATCTGCTTCAAACGGGTAGAATATCATGGGAAGGACGTAATTTAAAAGAATTTAGCTTAAAACAACTAGCGGAACGTAGGGCTGTGTTATCTCAAAAAACGGAAGTTACATTTTCAATTCCAGTAAAAGCATTGGTTGAGATGGGGACATATGCCTCACCCGAACCTTTATTACAGAAAAAAATAGATACACTTGTCTCTCATGCGCTTAAAGAAGTCGAAATGGAAGCCTTTAGCCATAGAGATTTTAGAACCCTCTCTGGTGGAGAGCAAAAAAGAGTATTGTTAGCTAAATCAATTGTACAATTGAATTGCTCGAATTGGGCAAATGTAGATAAATATTTATTCCTAGATGAGCCTACCGCTAGTCTAGATATTCAGCAACAGTTTAAGTTATTAGAATTAGTCAAAAGAATCGTTAAGCGTCGAAATATTGGTGTTTTTGCAGTTTTACATGACATTAATTTAGCTGCTCAATTCGCCGATCAAGTCTTAATGTTGAAAGATGGCAGAATCATTCACAGAGGAAATCCTGAAGTAATTTTTACAGCTTCTATTTTGAAGGAAACACTTGGAGTAGCATCTATCATACAGCGTCATCCTGTATTAGATTGCCCTTATATTTTAACATTACCAAATAGTATTGGAGTCTCTAATTACGAATTAGAAATTAGGAATTAAGAATTAAATCAATAAATGTAACTATTCAATAAGAGGTCAGAAAACAGACCATTTCATTATCAAAATATGTCGATTCGGCAGACAGAATCAGAGAAATATCTGGCTTCTGTTTTCTGGCAGCGAAGCGGTCTGACTTCTGAACAGTTATCAATAAATCATGAAAAGAATAAAAGATTTAAAACAGCAATTAATTGAACTAAAGGCTGCTGAACCAAAGCTTCGCAATCGAAATTTGGCGGAACGCTTAGGTATAAGTGAAGCAGAACTATTAACGCTTTCTTTAGGTGATAATGTCACCCTACTAGAGGGGGATTGGAAAGAATTGCTTAAAGAAGTACACAAAATGGGATATGTGATGGCATTAACCCGTAATGAAAATTGTGTACACGAGCGTAAAGGGGTTTATGATAATATTACCTTTTATGAAGGTGGACATAATATGGGGGTCGCTGTCAATCCTGATATTGATTTACGTTTTTTCATGAATGAATGGCATTATGGTCTAGCCGTAGAGATGCCTAGAGGAACAAGTCGATTATACTCTTTCCAGTTTTTTAATAAAAAAGGAGAGGCAGTTCATAAAATATTTTCAACGCCTAGATCCAATATAGAAGCATACCATAATCTTGTCAAAGCATTTACAGCATCTGAACAACTACCAATTACTGAGGCAGATAATACACCATACAAAGCTAAGGCAACAAAGCCTGATAGCGAAATTGATGTAATAGCATTTCAAGATGCCTGGCGTAATTTGAAAGATACGCATGATTTCTTTGGTATGTTGAGAAAATATAAAGTGGCTCGTAAACAGGGATTACGCTTAGCTCCAAAAGGTTTTACCAAACAAATGGATAATGATGCCGTAGTTCGGACATTACAAAAAGCGGCTGAAAATCAAGTATCCATCATGTGCTTCTTACATAGTAAAGGGGCAATACAAATTCATACGGGAACGGTTAAAAATCTAAAATTCTATGGAGATTGGTATAATGTACTTGATCCAAAATTCAACCTACACCTCAATATGAGCACCGTTAAAGAAACATGGATTGTAAAAAAACCGACGAATGATGGTATCGTGACGAGTTTAGAGTTATTTGATGAAAACGGTGATTTAATTACGTACTTCTTCGGAGCGAGAAAACCAGGAAAGCCAGAATTAGAAAGCTGGAGAGCTATTATTAGTGAAGTACAGCAAGTTGAAACTTTGGTTTAATTTCTAGTTCCCGATAGCTATCGGGATAGTGCTCAGTAACTAGTGGTTAGTTTTTATCACATACCTTTCTAGTATTAAACCAATCACTAGTCACTAACCTACTAACCACTAAAACATAATCTTTTATTCATTGTGATAGAGACTGTCGATATAACAATCGGCAGTCTATCTTTAAAAATGCTAGCAATGTGCCGTTATACGTACTTATCTAAAAATGAACAGGGTGAAGTCAAATGGTGTCATGATTGTAAGACTTATCATTTGACTTTCAATAATATGATAATGAACTTTAAATCCTCCGCTTTTCATCAATTCAAAGACAACCTCAATGCTTGCTATCAAGCAAATTTAAATACTGATTTTGATAGAGATGAAAGACAAATCTTGTTTAACACCCGAATTGATGGGCTTCAATTACTCTTTTCCGTAAATGAAATAGGTAGTTTTTTATCCTTAATGCAAGAGGCTACTATTGAATCTATGTTTGCAGAAATAGGTACTTGATTCTAAACAAGCACATTGAGAATTAAAAAATCA
>CAYLSF010000696.1:0-4554 GCA_964385675.1 uncultured Saprospiraceae bacterium | reverse complement strand
AATTCGTGTATTCGTGGCTTATTATCAAGTTAATTGCGTCAACCTACTTATACATATTTAACCAAGTACCTCTGCGATAACTATCAGAATTAATTCCTGATTTATACCTACAGTACTCAGACATATTTATTCGTCACCAGCAATTTCTTATTTGAACAATTGATTTTTAAAAATCATAAATAAGAAATTGCTGATTCGTCACTTAAATTTCGACTAACTAACTGATTTTCAACTCATTCAAAATTGTCCGACTACCTATCCATCCAAACGCTCCATTTTAGGCACAGGCTTTAACACCATCTTAGCCGTATTGCGGATACGCTCTTCTAAGTAAATCATTTTACCCACTTTCAATGATTCTAGAATTTCTACATGATAGTGTCGAACGGTGATAAGTTCCATATTGCTATCTTTAAAAACTTTATATTCCTTACGTAAATCATCCATCAATGGTTGAATACGCTCAGGGACATTATTGACACAGATGGAAAAACCAATTGCCGTATTCTGCATCATATTTACTTTTACTCGGTGTCGAGCGAAAAGAGCAAACAATTGGCTCAAACTATCTTCTGCTACAAAAGAGAAATCTCGACGAGATACTTGCAGCAACGCCTGATTCTTTTCGACCACAATTACAGGCGGATAAGTTGATTCCAAATTTTCAGAAATCATTGTACCTTCTCCATCTGGATTGACAAATGACTTTACAAACAATGGAATACTCTTGTTTTGAAGCGGTTTAATGGTTTTAGGGTGAATGACTTTTGCACCATAATACGTCATTTCAATTGCCTCTCTGAAAGATAACCGATCAATCTTTGTTACATTTTTAAATAAACGAGGATCAGCGGTTAAAATACCGGGTACATCTTTCCAAACGGACATACTATCCGCATTTAAGCAGTAAGAAGCAATAGCAGCAGTATAATCCGACCCTTCTCTTCCGAGTGTTGTAGTTGCCCCTTCTGTCGTACCACCCAAAAATCCTTGTGATAGTACAAAACCTTTATCTAATAACGTAGGAACCGTAGCTTGAAACTGTTGTTCTGTTACTTCCCAATTGACATTCGCATCTCTGTAGGTCGCATCCGTACGAATCGTTTGACGAATATCTAACCAGGAGGTTGGTAAGCCTTCTGATTCCAAATAGGCGGCTACAATGGTAGAAGATAAGACTTCCCCTTTTGATACAATCTGATCATAACGATAATCAAAGTCACCATCAATCGGCTCTCTCGTAAATCCCTTCATCTCCTCAAAAATCGCATCAACCGTATCATAAACAGATGGACGTCCTTCAAACAATTCCCCCATAATGTCAAAATGAAAATCTTTGACCGTATTAAAGTTTTGCTCTAATTCTGCTGGTTTACCAATTGATTTTATGACTGCCTCCAATCCATTTGTCGTCTTTCCAAAAGCGGACACTACGATAAATAAACGCTCCTCTTTATATCTTCTTAATATAGATACTACATTACGAATCGCTTTAGGATTTTTTAACGATGCCCCTCCAAATTTGAAAACTTTCATAGTCTAATGATACTTCTGTTATGAATTTCTAAAAATTGACCGCAAATATACGAAGGGATATTAGAAATTTCGGATTTCGGATTTATGATTTCGGTGAATTTGTATCGTAAAATGCTTATTTTGGTAACTACATACCTAGTTTCAACCAAGTACAAGAAAATATGTTAAATTACGCATACATTCATCAATCGTCTTAAATTATACAACCATTGAAAAAAGATCAATCACTAACCAATTTATTTGAAACCAAAGATGGTTCACACTCCATTTTTTCAGCACAACACGGGGTAAGTTATCATTCTAAATATGGAGCGATTCAAGAGACCGAGCATGTATTTATCAATGCGGGGTTACGAATGAAAGCGGTTTTACAACGAGATATATCCGTTTTAGGCATTGGCTTTGGAACAGGTCTAAATGCTTTTATGACCTATTTGGAAGCACAAAAAAGAAATTTATCAATTCAATATATTGGTGTAGAGGCTTTTCCTGTAGATATGGAAACCGTGCAAATATTAAATTACCCACAACAACTACAAGCCGAAGAAACAGCTGATATTTTTTTACAAATGCACCGAACACCTGCTAACACCCCTACCCTTCTCAATCATTTTGAGGATGTATCTGCGTTTGAATTTACTCGATTAGAGCAAACATTTGAAACCTTGACATTTGAAAATCAATTTGACATTATTTATTATGATGCCTTTGCTCCTTCTGCTCAACCCGAATTGTGGGAAACTCCAATTTTACAAAAAATGTATGATGCCTTAAAAGCAGATGGTATATTTGTCACCTATTGTGCCAAGGGCGAATTTAAACGGACTTTAAAAGCGATTGGTTTTACCGTAGAAAGATTACCTGGCCCTCCAGGAAAACGAGAAATGACGAGGGCTTTGAAGATTTGACTGTGAATAGCAAATCGGGAAAGGAAAGTTAATTTTTACGTTTTGACTCTCTCATTTAGAATTGAGATTTTTTATGAAAAATATACCATCAGATTACAACGAATTTAGGGCATATTGGAAATATCATCGAGCAACTTGTATTGATGCTTACACGAGTGGTCGTAATGCATTCATCCCAAATTTATTACCCGAGCAGGCTGTTCAATTGTCAGCTCATGAAACATTATCCATTTTAGAACGAAGATTTGGTTTAGCTATTCGTACAGCATTAAATGAACAATTTACCAACCCTAGCTTCTCTGTAAATCAACTGCCTGATATTTTACAATCTCCTGTTCGACACCATACTAATAGTAATTGGATCAAGGGGGTTAATATGGTAGGTGTCAATGTTCGTACAATTCATAATTTTTGGAATATTATTAAATATGTCTTAACCCTACCTGCTTCTCAAAATTCCATTCATCTTTTACCTATTTGGGAACCCGGTGTAGTTGGTAGTTTATATGGAATTGCTAGTTTTCATATCAATAGAGCTTTTTTTTCAAAAGAGTTAGAAGAAATCTGTCCGCATCTCAATACCGTAGAACGACAGCTAAGGGCAGTCGTTAATCTTCTTCATGTTATGGGGAAAACCGTTGGAATGGATGTGATACCGCATACGGATCGCTTTTCAGAAGTTGTTTTAGCGAATCCACATCATTTTGAATGGCTGCAACGTGTTGATTTAACTATTATAAATCATCAAGCGAATTTACATGAAGTTGTTCAACAGCGTATTTTACAATTTTTACAAGAAAATGGAGCAGCCAATTCTACCCATACTTTTCCATTGGATGTTAAGGTATTTTTCTCTGAAGAATATGGTGAGGCCAATCGACTAAACATTCTATTTGGTCAAAAAGAAAATTTAGTCTATCGTACTCAACGGCGAGACGCATTGATGCGCTATTTGATTTTTGAAGGCTACGAACCTGTCCCCGCTACCATGGCACCTCCCTATCGAGGTTTAGAAGTGGATTCCAATAATTTTGAAATTGATGAAAAAGGATTTAAATGGCAAGACTATAAAATCACTCAACCCCAAGAAATGTCAAGGGTTTTTGGACCACTTACTCGATATAAGTTATATGATAGATTAGAGGATAATCAAAACTGGGCAATTGACTTTTCTACACCTAGAGTAAAAGCATGGGATTATGTATGTCAAAAATATTATGAGGTACAAAACACCTATAACCTAGACTTTATGCGAGGCGATATGTCTCATGTGCAAATGCGCTCGGAGGGTGTACCAACTGAGGTTGATAAATACTATGATATTTTAGGAGCAGTCAAAAATTATATTATAAAAAACGATGTACCCTATTTTGGATATTTTGCCGAGAGTTTTTTAGCCCCACCAAACACGATGAGTTATGGCGATGAAGTCAAACATTTAGAGGCTTCTAATGCGGATTCTACTTTGGGTAATTTACAGTCGATGGTAGTGGGTTCAGCAGAATTTATCCAGTCCTTTAGCCATTATTTAGATATTTTACAACAAAAAAAGCTAGCTCCAAACTTTACAATAATTACAGCAGATAAAGACGATCCTCGTTTTGATAAATTCTATGTGGCGGGTAACGAACTTCGGTTATTTATTGCCTTATTTTTAACGGATATGCCTTCTTATATGGGCTTAGGTTTTCAAACTAGAAATATCCATTTAACCCCCGCTCCTAATGAATTTTATACCAAACTTTACGTTTTTCAAATTCAAAAAGGCCCTAAAAAAACAGAAGGGGATTATCGCTGGGGACAAAATGGAAAATTATACCATAACCTTACTCATTTAAAGTTATTTTCAGAAAAAATCAACGCTCATATTCTCAAAAGTTCCTCTATATGGTTGCATTATCCTAGTTCAAATCATGCTAATAAAATTATTGTATGGACTCAATCCCAAAATCCTATTTATCTTTTTATTGCTAACTTAGACGTAATTAATCCTTGTTGGGCATTTAATTTAGCGTTACCCTCTTTTTATAATAAAAAGTTAGTATTACGCTTTTCTACTTATGATACCGAAATAGAAGACGGAATATCTAATAATTCTAGTTTCAGATTT
>CAYLSF010000695.1:0-4559 GCA_964385675.1 uncultured Saprospiraceae bacterium | reverse complement strand
AGATCCAGTATTCTATTATTCCGCACCACATAAGGAATTGGGAAAAAGTAAGACTTTTACCAATCTCAATATGAAGGAAAAAGTCTTTTTCTTGCGACTGATTCAATGGCGAACGGGATTGGCAAAAGAGCGAAATCAGTCCAAAAATATGGTACTAGAAACGAAAGTAATGTACCAAGTTATTCGGAATATTAGTTCTGGTAAAACAGCCCTAAAAAGTCATCGAATTATACCCAATTGGATCATTAGCAAATATTGGAAAATCTTTTTGGAGTTATTTGAACGACCAGCTACGGATGAAGAAAAACTCATCATCAGAGAATATTCAAACCCTGTTCGTACTAATTTACAACGCTCGTTAACGATTGATTTATTGACTTCCGTCTTAAAATACAAAGCAATGGAACATAATATTGCTTCTACCATTATCGTCTCTCGCACAGACCTGAATAAAATGAAGCAATTTCCAGATTATTTCCCAGAATACTTAGAAAATAGTTGGCGTAAGGAAATACTCGGATTGGCATTTATACAATGGCTAAAAGAACGAAAACGCTTAACCATTGATATGCAAGATGATAAATGTGTGATTCGGATGAAGTAGGGGAAGAGATTGTTTCGCCTTCGGCTGATTGTTATTCATTCTCATTTTTATTTAATTTTCTAGGCTTATTACGATATAGTTTTTTGTTTAATAGGCACTTAATTATTCTGGAATCATGGTGAAAAAACATTTTATCAAACTAAATGGGTTAATTATTTTAATGTTCTTGGTAAACTCTTGTTTTTGCCAATTAGATACAATGAAATGGAATGAAGAGGAGTATATAATCTTTAATTATTCTAAGCGTAAAAAATTTGGGGACTCTCTTCATGTTCTGTTTCAAGATGAATTTGTTCACTATGGAGCAAATGGTATCAAGCTAAAAGAATTAATTTATATAGGTGAAACACCTGATTATAATATAAAAAGAGCATTTTATCCCAATGGTCGAACTAAACACGAGATATATCGCTATGGCTATGATTCTATTGAAAGAAAATTTAGAAAAAATGGAACATTAAAGCTTTTGAGAATAACTATGAATAGGACAATTTCAGAAACCTTATACTATGATACAGGACAACCTAGTCAAATTGTAAAGTATGAGCTGTTACCTACGGATTCAGCTAATTTGACTGTAAGAGATACAGTTAATAATATTATATGGAGACAAATTTATTTTGGAAATGGAAATTTTCCAACTGAAACATATAGCACGGAGTATTATAAGAATGGGAATATAAAAGCTACTGGTCCTTTATATCCTAAACTTTTTTCTATTCGTGATTTCAATAATCAAATAATAGAACCAAGAATTTTTTGTAAACACGGTAAATGGCTCTTTTTTAAGGAAGATAGGACTTATGAAAGGGAAATTATTTATGATAAATGCCAAATAAAGTAGCTAACTGGTTTAGAATAATAATTTCACAATCAGCCAAAGGCTATACAATCAAAAAAAATGACCCAACCACTAAAAGTATTAAAACGATTTTGGGGCTATGATGGATTTCGTTCTATGCAGGAGGAGATTATTCAATCTGTATTGGAAGGGAAAGATACCTTGGCATTATTACCAACAGGTGGTGGGAAATCTATTTGTTTTCAAGTGCCAGCGTTGTGTCAGAAGGGGATTTGTATTGTGATTTCACCATTGATTGCTTTGATGAAGGATCAGGTGCAAAACTTAAAAAAGCGAGGGATTCCTGCCGTAGCGATTTATTCAGGGATGCACTACAAGGAAATAGATAGAACATTTGATAATTGCATTTATGGAAAAGTGAAGTTCCTTTATATCTCGCCTGAACGCTTGGTGACGGATATTGCGAGAGAGCGAATAAAGAAAATGAATGTTAATCTATTAGCCATAGATGAAGCACACTGTATTTCGCAATGGGGCTATGATTTTCGACCGCCTTATTTGGAAATTGCGAACTTTAGAGAACACTTACCGAATGTTCCGATTATTGCATTGACCGCAACGGCGACTACAGATGTGGTGCAAGATATTCAAGCTAAATTGGCATTTCGAGCAGAAAATGTTTTTCAAAAAAGCTTTGCTCGAAATAATTTGGTGTATGTGGTTTTGAAAGAAGAAGATAAGCGACATAAGTTATTGGATATTTTGAGGAAGGTGCGAGGTTCGGCAGTTATCTATGCTCGTAATCGGAAAAAGACCAAACGAGTCGCTCAATTTTTATGGAAAAATCGAATTTCGGCTGATTTTTATCATGCTGGGCTAACAAATGAAGTTAGAAGCCAAAAACAAGATGCGTGGATTCAAAACCGAACTCGGGTCATAGTCGCTACCAATGCTTTTGGGATGGGAATTGATAAACCCGATGTACGAGTGGTGATTCACTTGGATTTGCCTGATAGTTTAGAAGCGTATTTTCAAGAAGCCGGTCGAGCGGGTCGAGATGGGAAACCAGCGTATGCGGTGATGTTGTATAGTGATTTGGATGTGCAGCAGTTGCAACATCAGCAAGAGCAAACTTTTCCAGAAATGGCATACCTTAGGCGCGTATATGATGCACTCGGCAATTACTTTCAATTGGCAATCGGCAGTGGAAAAGGCGAAAGTTTTGATTTTGATTTAATTACTTTTGGACAACGCTACAATTTTGATTTTATACAGGTGTATAATGCCTTAAAAATATTAATGAAAGAAGGTTGGATTGTACTGACAGAATCCATTTTTATGCCTTCTACCCTACAAGTTTTAGCCACCAAAGATCAATTGTATGATTTTAAACTCCGTAACCGAGGGTTTGAAAAATTGATTTCGACCATATTAAGAACCTATCATGGGGCGTTTAATGATTTTGTGCGTATCAATGAAAAGCAATTGGCTAAATTCCTAAAGATTTCACCCGCTCGTATTCATCGAGGTTTAAATTTATTAAAGCAAGAAGGCATTATTGAGTATCGCCCGTACAAAGAAAATCCGCAAATCATCTATACACATGAACGCCTATCTGCCAATAATTTAACGATAGACCAAGCAACTTATAATTTTCTAAAAGATAGACAAGCTGTACGGGTAAAAGCTATGGTCAATTACGTAACAGAACAACGCTGCAATAGTCAACTCTTATTAGAATATTTTGGAGAAAAAGAACCGCCTACTTGCGGCAAATGTGATATTTGTACCAATCGACACTCTGATACGGTAACGGATGAAGAGTTTCAACGCTATCAAGCCAAAATTAAACAAATACTGACCCAACAACCACAAGCTCCTAAACGCCTTGCGAACCAATTTCCTGCACATCGGCACCCAAAATTATTTAAGGTTTTACAACATTTGATGGATAATCAATTTATAGAGGAGAAGAATGGGCTGCTTTATTGGAAGTAGGGCGTTAGTCATAAAGGGTTTTTTATAAAAATCATTTTGAGTTTTTAAACCGAAGAATATCGAATATCGAATATCGAACTTTCAATAATAAGATTTGCTAAAAGTAAATTTCATAATTCGATTTCTTCTCCACTTCTCCACTTCTCCACTTCTCCACTTCTCCACTTCTGCGGTTCGATATTCGACAGTTCATACGTTTCAATCAAAGTAATTTCATTTTTATGATAAAATCGTTGTCAGTCATACGCTTAAATGATCTCTCCCTTGCTATAAATTTTGGTATTTTTTCTGAAAAATATAGATGCTATGAATACATTTTTTATAAGCATCAATAGGTTATAATGAGTCCATTTTAACACTAGAAAATCCCCAAATGTCCAATTCATCACAGTATGATGTCCGATTCATCACAGTATAAAGTTGAAAATGTCCAATTCATCATAGTATAAAGTCAAGTTTGTCATAGTCGTCTTGATGTATGTTTGTAATGTACTTTAAAGCAAGACAAATATAAAAATCATGCATCAGCGAATTACACCCTCAGAGCAAAGATGGTTAGCTGCTTTTCATATATGTATCGAGGAGCAACTACACCGTATTGATTTAACAGCAGAAGAGTAAAGAAATTAACAGGACAATCACCAAATGCCGTATTAAAAGAGGCAAGATTGCAAAGAGCATTTCAATATTTGGAAAAAGGACAATTTTCAACAATCGGTGAGACCGCAAAAGCGGTTGGATTTAAAGCTTCCTTCTATTTTTCTAAGCAATTTTATGAGCGATTTGACGTACATCCATCCAAATTTGGATAAGGCAAGATAAATAGAGTTAACTGAGAAAATTCGGACATTCAGCAAGTGGAAAGAGGCAAAATGTCAAATTCATCATAGTATAAAGTCGAAAATGTCAAATTCATCATAGTATAATGGCAGAATATTTAGCATCGATTGACCTTATATTTGCTGCATACCAAATAACAAGACAAAATGAAGACGATATACCAGCAAGGTAAACAATGTGATCAAAAATGGTTAGCTGCTTTTCGAGCCTGCGTAGAAGAGCAGCTACACCGTACCAATTTGACAGCAAAAAAATTAGCGGAATTGATGAGTTATAGTGAGCGTCAATTCTACAGAAAGATGAAAAAGTTAACAG
>CAYLSF010000694.1:0-4561 GCA_964385675.1 uncultured Saprospiraceae bacterium | reverse complement strand
CATGCTTGCTTTAGCGGCTTGTAATGCATACAGCCACGCTTTATTTTCTCTTTTGTATAATCGACCTTTGTTCGCATTGTTAGATTGTACCCAAATGGCGAATGGTTTAAAGGTTTTATCCGTTTTATTAAATTCTAAAAGTGTCAGTGTTGCAGGTGTAAAACGCTTGAGGTTATTCGAGTTTTGAACTTTTAAAAACTTAAAAAACATCATATCTATCACAAAAAGTCGTCCTTCGCTTTGCATTTTTTTCATTTCTTCAGACAAAGCAATGGTCTCATTTATTTTTGGAATATCCTTATCTTTTACTTTTTGAATAATCAATAGATTGTAAGCTAGACCATATTCTGTTACTATATTCCAAAACTCATCCGTAGCAGTTTGAGCATACTTCATGGTTGCTGCGAACTTGTTTCGATATTTTTTTACATTAGTATTATAGATGTTACTAGCGGTTGTCCAAGACATATCAAACTGAGTAGCCTTCGTTAGAGGTGTTGTTGTAATTTGCTCGTGGACTTCCAATTTTTCATGTTGTTTTTCTAACAACTTATTATTATTGAATAGAAAAAGTGACTTATTGAGTTCCAAGAATATGTTCTTAGCGATTAAGCTGTCCCGATCTCTTTCATCATCGCCATTTTTTTTATCACCTTGATTTGCCTTGTTGAAACCATACATTAAATTATAAGCACTGATTTTTTGGCCCTTATCTCCAAATGGATAGAGTGTAGTACAGCCTTTTTTGGCTTGACTCGTTTCTTTAAGTCTGCCGTTGAGTTGGAGAACTGTTTTAATGATTTTTCTAAAAATAACAGGGATGGCAGGTGTATTGCGATAACGCATCATCCACATGGGCAATTTATGCACTTTGGTTAGAAACTGATAAACAAGATAAAGGATAAGACCTATTACAGCTAAAATAATAGCCCAAATAATGAGTAAGTCCATAATGTATTAAGATTTAGTTTATTAAAATGCAGCTTTGAAATGCTGCTAAAACACAATGGACAGTAAGATAGGATTTATTCATTAGAATAATGAATTTATTTTTTTTGATTAAAGCAAAGTATTGCTTGAAGAGGTTGTTGTTGCTGAGAAAATGGTCTTAATCACGGATTAAAGCAGTTTTAGAAACGATGAACTATAAAAAATTAGTGTTACTCAAATACCAATGAGTGCGTATTAAGGATTAAAATCTAAATAACTTCTAAAACAATACATATCGAATACCAAGTCCAAACTGTACAAAATCGAAACCACTTCTTTGTATTTGATAAGAAGGCTTCCAATCCAATGCGGCATTGAGTGGATAATTTTCAAAAGTGATTTCTAGTCCGACTACAGCATCTAAACCCATTGTAAAATCTTCTCCATAAATAAAGGTACTACCCAATCCCGCATACCAATTGTTAACACGCGTCATATATCCATGATATTCAAATAAAAAGGAGGTATTTACATTATTATCAAAGTCAAATCCAAAAATTCCTTCGACTCCTACAATATTGCCATCTAACATCGTTTTTACGTTTAAACCTGCTGGAATACCCATTTTCAAACCTACTAACCAACTATATTCTGCTTGTCCTTGTGCCTGCACTTGCTGACTATAACTCATACTAACCAATAAAATAATAACAAAAAGAAGTCGCTTCATATCGAATAACTTAGATAATTAATAGACTTATTTATAAACAAGTCTAATCAACACAACTTGAATTAATAAAGAAGTTGTTTAATGCAAAGTTAACGCAAATCACTTACTATGTATTATCCATTTCAAGTTATGTTTTGCGTTTTTAAATATGAAAATCCAAAACATACTTAGGTTCAATAAATTTTAAAATTTAGTAGATAACCAAAAAATCTAAGAGAAGAATATTGTTTTTATCCTTTAAAAGATCCTCTAATTGACTTTTATCAATTTTTTATTAATCATAGTTTTGCCATCATATATACGAAGATTGTAAACACCATTTGAATAATCTGAACAATCAAAATCAATGTATTGAGATGTGATATTTTTAATCAGTCGAGTTTCTTGTAGTTGACCAATATTGTTAAAAATGCTAATTTCTAAATCTTTAGGTGCTTTCATATTGACAGATAAACGGAAATAATCATTTGCTGGATTAGGAAAAATACGAATGGCAGCATCTAATAACTGAGCTTCCTCCGTGTGAACCAATTGCCAACCTCTAGTTGCAAAATTCGCTCTAATCATTCGTGCAGTCGCCACACCACTAACTGACCAAGTCCCATCTATGTTATAAAGGTGTGTCTGAGGTCTGATGATATTACTAGATTGTCCTAATGAGATATTGGTGCCAGCAGGCTGATGAATAGCAAAGGCGTATCTACCAGGTGACAACTCTATCCCATTTCCTAATGGTAAAGTATAAATCTGTTTGTTATCATTAAAACTCACCAAACCTCCTCGACCTAACTCACTAATTGGCAGATTTGTCCCATTGTCAATAGAATAGACAATAGCATATGAAGTTACGTCATTGATTGGATTTAACAATTCGATTTCTAAGGAAGTGACCGTATCAAAGACTGCCGTTTCATAAATTACAGCTATTTCAGACTCTTCAGTAGCATTGACATTGAGTGTGTAAGCAGTGGGTAATAGGATGCCGTCGTCTCGCGCAAAAGTAGAATCTGTGATTTCAAAAGATGTGAATAAGCGATCATTATTAGGTAATTCATCCGCCACTCCTATTATTGAAGTTTGAGCATAAACATGATATATTCCTGCTATAGATGGCACAAAACCAGTCAGTGTGAAGCTTTCAGTCTCTAAGTTTTGTAAATTAAAAAACAAGGTAGAGTCTTCATAGATGATGTGTTCGTCTAGTTCTATCCACATTTTTAACTGCACAGAGTCAAGTGTTGATTGACCATTGTTTCTAATATTGGCCACAAAAGCATCTACTGCAAGGCTAAAATGCTCATTAGGTACTAAGGAATAGACATGGTCAGATGAAATACTAACAACGCTAACATCATACTCAATTGGAACAAAATCCAACTCTAGACCAAAAACAGTAATAGGCGTTCGTTGAATCAAACCACCAATTGTTTTTTCTCCTAAAGCCGCTGTTTCTGTTATAAACAGACCACCTGCAAGTCCATTAGGAGCGCCCACTATAGAAGTCACATCAAAACTAACTCCCGTTTGTTGTCCACTTTGTAGCAATGAAAGTTGAGCAATTTCGCTTTCTGATGTATTCCCATTTTGCCAATGTATCCAAAGGTAAGGGCCACCTATACTTTCGTTATCAATAGCCGCACCATACATCCCTGATAAACCATGAGTAGAACTAGGGATAACCGTCAAGACTGTACCAGACATATCTACCTGATAAATATCTGTCGCCCAATTTCCCAACCAAAAACCACCTGCGCCGCCATTAGCAGAATTATCATAAGTTAAAAAACGAGCATTTTCGGGTACAGAAACCGAACCTAATACAACTTTACTAGCTGGATCAACCTTGTAAATCGTCTTTGTTGCATTACCAATCCAAATATACGTACCATCCCAAGTCATAGACCGTGTACCTTGTATACCCAAAATCGTAAAGCGTTCTAATAATTGCCCATTAGCACTAAAACGAAATAAAGAGTCCGAATTCCATTGCGAAACCCAAAATTCATTATCAAAATAACCAACTCCTGTTAATGAACTTGTTCCATATAAAGAATCTTCTACTGAATAAGCGAATTGCAAATCCCACATCGCTTCTGGTTGATCTTGAAATTTATTAGATGTGATATTATTATTGGAAGTGTGATTTGAAGGCGCTTGTTCAGCTATGTTATTTATATTCTGTGCATGAATACTAGATATCAGCAATAAGTAACACAGACTATGTATAATAGTTGATAACACTCTCATGATTACAATTCTTTTAGTATTTGGGAATTGACATGAAAGATAAAAAAAATTGAAAGAGGGAAGTGTAAAAAATGGACAGAAAGAGCAATATTTAGAATAATTTTAGACTTATCCATCGTAATTTGAATAAGCCCAAAATTATAATCTGAAATTAGTTGACTTTTTCAAATAGTGAGTCAACAAAGGCTCTTTTGTTAAAGATTTGGAGGTGATTGATACCTTCTCCTACACCGATGTATTTGATTGGAATTTTGAATTGATCCGAAATACCAATAGCTACGCCACCTTTGGCAGTTCCATCGAGTTTAGTTAGTGCTAAACAAGTAACATCTGTCGCTTTAGTAAAATGTTTTGCTTGTTCTATAGCATTTTGACCAGTAGAGGCATCTAAAACAAGGAGTACATCGTGAGGTGCATCAGGAATTTGCTTGGTAATAGAACGTTTGATTTTCGAAAGCTCTTTCATCAAGTTGGTCTTGGTATGCAAACGACCCGCTGTATCTATGATTGCAATATCATAGTTTTCTTTAATGGCTTTTTGGACGGTCTCATAAGCTACTGCGGCAGGATCGGTATTCATTCCTTTGCTGTAAAAGTCGCATCCAACACGATCAGCCCATACTTTAAGTTGGTCAACTGCTGCTGCACGAAAAG
>CAYLSF010000693.1:0-4572 GCA_964385675.1 uncultured Saprospiraceae bacterium | reverse complement strand
CCTTCATCTTTGTATTGTCAATTATGATAAACGATAAATATAGAAGAGAGAACAGAGATGAGAGAGTAGAGAGAAATTCTCTATTCTCTAAGTGAAACGATCTCTAATCTCTTTTCTAAGAAATATAATGCGAGTGCGATGTACGAAAGGTGAAGCACAAGCAGAGAAGCTAAAGATATTGAGGAACGGTGCTACTTCGTTGAAATCGGAAAAAACTCACCATCCATTTTGTTCTTTATAGCTTCATGAGTAGCAGTGAGCGATGGCGTTACTTCGACTGAGAAAACGACTAACACGCTATCCACTTTTTCTCTACTTACTTTTTAAATTAAGAATTTTAAGTCTAAATTTCACTACGCAAAAAGATTGCGTACTATGCTTCCATCTTTGTATTGTCAATTATGATAAACGATAAAACAAGTTCTGAGATAAACTAAAAATTGAAAGATAATGCAAGTGCGATGTACAAAAAGTGAAGCACAAGCAGAAAAGCTAAAGATACTGAGACAAGGTGCTACTTCGCTTTGAACGAAAATTAATCACCAGTCATTTTGTTCTTTATGGCTTTACGAGTAGCAGTGAGTAGTAGCGTTACTTCGTTTGGTTCAATTCTATACGCTAAGCAAATTTTCTCTACTTATTTATTTTTTTAAATCCAATTACTATGACAATTGAAAAATTATATAAAACGCTAGATCAACGTAAAAGACCAGAAGATGTCGCTGAGATGATTTTAGAATTGGTGGGAGATAGATTTACTTTAAGAGAAAAAGTAATCTTAGAAAAAGCAGCTAAGGGGTCATTAAAAAGAAGTCTTTATCATTATACTTCTATGTCGCAAGTATTTGGTTTTGCAGTAGGTGCAGATAGACAAATTGAAAAAGCTATTGAAATTTTTGAGTTAGAAGTGGAAAACGAGATAGATGGACATGATGCAAAGGCAGTTGAAAATTTTATCAAAAAAGTATCGGGTATAATTCATAAGGATTTTGGTAAAAATCATTTTGTTCATGATAGATTGTCGAAAGCAGAGCGAAAGGAGTTGGGGTTAGATATTTCTAAAAGAAATTATAATAAGAAATGGCGATTACTAAAACGGCTTGAAAAGAAATTGGAATCGTATAAAAGAGTATGTAAAAAAATTGAATTTCAAAAAGTTGGAAAACATGGAATCTGCCATCATTTGAGTTTTAAAGAATTTTCAAAGGATTTGAACACTGCTTGTTTTATCGCTTACTACAATGCTAGAAGTAATTTAAGAAGCATATTTACAAATCAAAGTCAAGTAAGGGCTTTTGATGAGATTAGTAAAATGTTGTTAGATAGATGTTGTCCAAAGCCAAGTTATTTTTTTCGATTTAACCGCTCAAATGAAAAACTGAATACAAATTGGTGGGCAATTGCACATGTTTATACAGATGAGAAGATTCTCGCAAGATTGACAGATACACAGAAAGGAAAACTATTAGGTAGCTGGACATCTATACTGGAGGAAATTGCATTGTTTTTAGGTGAATTATGGCAGGAAAATAATATTAACAGAGAAACAATGATTGTTCGACGAGGAAATGATTCTTCAACTTGGAATAATACTGCCGCAGCATGGAACAAAGCAAGAGATAATTGGATGAATTTAATTTATGCTTTGGGTATGGATTATACTTTAGATGAAATTTGTTTTGGTAAAGTAATGCGATTAATGGCAGGGGACGTTGCTGCATGGCATCGGTCTAGTGGTGGTGGATTAGAGCCTAACACATTGGTATGGAATAAATTACCTTTGCCTTGGGAAGTTTTTCAAGGAAAGAAAAAGTGCAATAAAGTAATGGTGGTTGAAGTTTGTAAATCTGTGGGTTTAAATGCAGAAAAGTCGGGTTGGATTGCTCCTAGAAAACATAAAGTGGCAACTTTTACACCAACACCTGAATTGGTTCATGGTGTACAAATTTCTAATCCTTATTTGGCAACTATCTTAAAAAAGCATCGCTTTTTTTCAGGTAAAAAAGGAAAGTCAATTATAGCGGATTATAATTAATAGCCTAAATGATTGAATTAAAAAGTGATTTGAAAACGGTCATTTAGATTAAGAAAAGGTGCGTTAGTTCAGTGGTAGAACGCTCGGCTCGTCACCCGAGAGGACGTAGGTTCGAGCCCTACACGCATTGTACTCTGATATAGCTCAGTGGCAGAGCAACTGGCTCTTAACCAGTAGGACGTAGGTTCGAGCCCTACTATCAGAGCAAAACGAGAAAATTAGTAGAACTGCCCAACAAGAGGTAGTCAATATTGTAGAATAGTTTTGATGGATTTTGTAGAAATGCAACTCTATCAAAACACAAAACCAATGTATCATGGCTTTATTTAATGCGAAGACTAGAAAAAGAAAAAAGGCACGTAAAGTAATTAATCGTGCAGGAGGTCAAGCCTATAAGCAATCGGCTAAATTGGCTTTAGCATCTACCTTATTGACTTCATTTGCTCAAAATCAATATTACCGTCGTCCACAAGATATTTTTAAGGAGATGGCAGCTAATATTATTGAAGCTGATCCATTATTTGCGGCTAAGGCTGCGGTGTTTGCTCGTAATGAGTTTGGTATGCGTTCGATTACACACGTATTAGCGGCTGAGTTAGCAGCTTATGCGTCAGGTGAAGCTTGGGCGAAGCATTTCTATAATAAAGTGATTCGTCGTCCAGATGATATGTTAGAAATTGCAGCTTACTATAAAGGCATAGGTGGTGGAAATTTGACCAATGGTATGAAAAAAGGCTTTGCTAAAGCATTTAATAAATTTGATGCGTATCAATTAGCGAAATATCGAGGAGACCGTAAAGCCGTGAAATTAGTTGATATTGTGAATATGGTTCGCCCAATTCCAACAGCTAAAAATGCGGAGGCATTAAAGCAATTGATAGCGGGTGATTTAAAAAATACGGAAACTTGGGAAGCTCAATTGACAGAGGCAGGTCATGCTTACAATAAGTCAACAGCAAAAGCTCAAGTCTGGGCGAATTTGTTGAAAGAAGGTAAATTGGGATACTTTGCTTTGATCCGAAACTTGAGAAATATCTTAGGTCAAGCACCAAATATGATTGATGAAGTGTGCCGTCAGTTAGTTGATCCAAAACGAATAAAAAATTCATTGGTTTTACCATTCCGTTTGTTAGTAGCTTATAAGCAATTGAATGGACACGATAGAGCAACACGAAAAGTGAAAAACGCTTTAGAAAATGCTATAGATATAGCTTGTAATAATGTTCCTGACTTACCAAACACTTTAGTTGTAGTCGATAATTCAGGTTCTATGGGATGTAATGTTTCTAATTCTAAGCATACGAAATGTAATGAAATGGGAGCATTATTCGGCATGATAGTAGCGAAACGAAGTGGTGCAGATTTAATGGAATTTGGTACAACGGCTCGTTATATCACGTATCGAAGAAGGGATTCTGTGATGCGTTTTAGTGCAAATTTTGCTCAAAACAATCAAGTAGGACATGGTACAAACTTCCACTCTATTTTTAACACGGCTAAACGAAAGTATGATAGAATTATCATCTTTTCAGATATGCAAGGTTGGATCGGTGGTTATATGCCTACGGATGCATTGAAAAATTACAAATATCGTACGGATAGTAATCCATTCATTTACTCATTCGATTTAGCAGGCTATGGCGATATGCAATTCTTGGAAAACAAAGTATGTGCTTTAGCAGGTTTTAGCGATAAGGTGTTTGATATGATGAGTGCAGTAGAAACTGACCCAAAAGTTTTAATTAAAACGATTGAGGCAGTAGAATTATAATGGAAAATTGATTATTGAGAAATAGTAGTTAGGCAGCCTTCTTAGAGGGTTGCCTTTTTATATAAATATCATTTAATTACACTATTGCAAATCCTGTATCTTCTCTAACATATTCAGGATGAAAAGCCAAGACAATTTCAGATTTTGGCACACCTCTCTCGACTAATATATTAGCTAATTCTAGGCCTGTACCGTCATGATGTAACCAGATTTTACCGTTTTTAGCTATTTCAAAATGAGCTACAATACCATAAATACGTCTTGCTCCTTTCCAACCATACTTGTGTATCATATATTGACCATGCTCATCATCAAATAAATATTGATTACGCATCGTAAATCTTGAAATCTCTCGCTTAGCCCCTACTTCTTCCAACAGCTGGCGAATCAATTGCTTGTATTTAGTTATTTTATCCATTTTACAATTTTTTGTTGTTGAATGTTATAGATAATCAACTTCAAATTAAAACGTTGAATGGTTTTAGAGGTTAATGGCTCTTTAAGTAGATCCGAATAGGCTTGTTCTGGGATGGCAAGGTAAAGTATTCGATCTGGCTCCTCTTCTTCCAACGCCATGTAATAAAAATTAAACTGTCCAAGTGCTTTGTAGAAATCACCAATTCGAGATAGACCAATAAAGCTTTTAATTTCTACAACAATTTTTTCATTTTCCTTGTTTGCTGCTATTAGGCGTTCAGCTCCTAAATCAACTTCAAGTGTAGTAGAACTAATATCAAGATAGTATGGATCATCTGTCACTTTCCAC
>CAYLSF010000692.1:0-4575 GCA_964385675.1 uncultured Saprospiraceae bacterium | reverse complement strand
CGAACACTTTCGGGATTTTCAAGCCAAAATATCGACCAAAATAATCTACCCAAGAATGTATATTTATTAAACCATCATTCCTAAAAGGTTAAAATAATTATTGCATGAATAAAATTTTATGTGCATTATTGCTATCTCTACTTTGTATTATATCCTTATCTGCACAGTCCATTGAAGAGCAAGCCAAAACTTTTCAACAAGACATTGAAAACAATCCAAATGATAGTGCTAAAGCCGGTTCTTACATTCAATTAGGTATGTTATATGTTTATAGCGATCCTAATAAAGCCCTTAAATTGTTACATGAAGCACTCGCCTTCAATAAAAAGATAAAGTATCATGATGCGATAGTCTCTACTTTAGGTATTATATTTAATACGCATGATGTATTAGGCTCACATACAGATAGTCTTATGACCTACATCAATGCTATAAAGGAATTATATGATGAGGTAGGAGACCATCGATATGGTGTGAAGTATCATTGGAACATGGCGATTTATCATCAAAAATTTGAAGAAAATGATAAAGTTATTGAGTCCTATCTAAAAGCATTGGATTTAGTCAGAACACACGATGTGCTAAGAATAGAAGAGGCTAGACTATTGGGGAGTGTCGGGGATGCACTAGGATTAAATGGAGACCCAAAAGGGGCATTGAAGTATTACCAACAAGCCCTGCCCTTATTTGGAAAAGATAAGATAGGGGAAGCTATTACCTACCTCAATATGGGGAAAATATATAATGAAGAACTAAAACAACTAGATAGCGCCTCCCTCCTACTCGATAAGGCTTATGATATTTTAAACGAATATGAGCATTATACCATCGTTGTGGAAGTCTTGGTAGAAAAGGGACTTATCTATGATGCACAAAAACAACATGAATTAGCGAATCAAGTATATAGCAAAGCGTTGGAGCTTACTAAAAAGTATAACTTTGGTGAAAACTACCTACTCATTTATGATGCTTTTGCGAATCATTATTACGAGCAAAAAAAATATAGTGCTGCTATTAATTATTGCAACAAAGCAATTGAGTTAAGTCTATCGCAAAATGATAAACGATATTTAGAATCCTTATATAAAATTCAAGAAAAGAGTTATGCAGGCTTAAATGACTTTAGAAATGCTTATACAAGTAAAACGAAACTAACGGCTCACCTAGACTCTATTAATAATGCAGAACGACAAGGAAAATTCAAAGAACTCCAAACTAAGTATGAAGTTGACCAAAAGGAATTAGAAAACCAATTGCTGAAATCAAAAGCAGCAACTGATGCAAAAGCATTACAAAGTAGAACTGCAATAGCTGTTGCACTCCTTCTAGGTCTATTATTATTGGGAAGTTGGGCATTATTAATCTATCGCTCGAATCAACAAAAGCAAAAATATAATGAGGAATTAGAACATACTGTTGCGTTACGAACCAATGAATTAAAATCAGCGAATCAAGAATTACAACAAGTCAACTATGAGCTAAAGACCTTTAATTATATCGCCTCTCACGACATCAAAGAACCGATTCGTAACATCGGAAATTATGCGGGACTTATTTTTCGAAAGTTACCTGATGACCTAAAGCAAAACTTTGAATACTATTTTAAAACGATAAAAAATAGTTCTAATCAATTATACACTTTAGTAGAAGATTTTTCAAAATATACCCAACTGTCAAGGGATAATTCAATTGATCTACAGCCCGTTGATTTAAATATGATGATGGATAGTCTGATTTTTGGATTGGATGGTTGGATTGAAAAACAGAATGGTAAAGTCGTAAATGAAGGATTACCTGTGATACAATCAAGTTCTTCTTTGATTTATACTATTCTAAAAAATATCATTGAAAATGGTTTAAAATATAATCAATCTCGTGTACCTACTGTTACCCTAAGTGCTACGGAGAATGATACCCACCAAAATATCCATATCAAGGATAATGGTATTGGTATTCAAGAAGAATTTCATGACAAGATTTTTGAAATGCTCAAGCGACTCAATCCACGAAGTGAATATCAAGGCTCAGGAATTGGATTAGCTATTGTGAGGCTATTGACGGATAAATTGAACATTAAGGTTACGATTAATAGTGAAGTGGACAAAGGGACAGAGTTTGTGTTGGCTGTTCCAAAGATTGTATAAGTTGACCTTTGACGACCATCCAATAGTTATCGGGATAAGACTTGGGACTATGATTGGAAATGACATCGTACATATTCATCAGGCTAAAAAAGTTTATCACAATCAACGATGGTTAGATAAAGTATTTTCTCCGCAAGAACAACTATGGATTCAAAATTCAAATAATCCACATTACACCCTTTGGTGGTTTTGGTCTTGTAAAGAAAGTGCTTATAAAGCATTTCTAAAGTTAGAGGGAAAACGTCAATTTAAACCTAAAACTATTCAAATTATTGACATAAATTTTCAGACACAAACGACTGTCATTCAATATAAAACATGGAAAGTTTGGACAAATTCTGATTGTAAGCATTCTTACTTTTATACTATTGCTTTTACACAACAAATAACTCCACTCAATATCAATTCTAAAGTTTTTCATTGGCAGAATTTAGACCTAAAAACAGGTAGTCTTCAACTCAAACAAGAACTATTAAATGCATTACAGTTAAAGTATAAAAATAATAATCCCTTAAACCTTCAAAAAAATCAATTGGGCATTCCTGTGATAGTTAATCATCCTAATATTGATATTAGTTTAACGCATGATTTACCGTATTTTGCTTTTGCGTATCAAGATACTACTTCCAAAATTGCCACCATTGCTTAGTTTTTTTATGATATCCTTTATACACTACTTTCTTTTTATGGCTCGATGAAGTCGGATTTATGGTAAAAGTCTTTTTGATTACACCTATTTTTTCCGCTTCTAGTGCTTCCTTCTTTTGAACTAATATTTGGTCAATTACCTGTTTAAAATTATCGTCAATTGTTAACTTATTTTCTATAATATCTTCAATTGTTAAACTCGTCTGTTCTCCAATCCATGCATCATCATCTACAACGCCATATCCATTCAAATAATAAAAATCGCCTTCTTCATGTCGGATAGAACAATTCATTTTTTCTGCTAATTCTATTGCCTTTTCTATCCCTTCCTCAAATCGGAAAAATCCATCTATACGCATAGAAGGAGAAGCTTTTTCAGACAACCAAAATAAGGGAATATAATCTTCACATGCTTCACAATATACGATGATGGATAGATGCCCGAAAGTAGTAGCTGCTCCGAATGAAAAGGAAGGGTTATCTGCTACAAATTGTTCCCATTCTGAAAGCGTAATAGGCTTTGGAGTCTTAAAATCTGATGTATATCGTTCTAAAAACACTTCAATCATCCCTTACTCAATTTTTAAATTCCCTAAATCCATTTCAAAAATACAATCGTCTTGATTAGTTGGATTAAGCTTGACTTGTTCCCAAGTCAATATAAACTCAAATTGATGCGTTTTCTGATCTTTTCCTATAGCTTCTATTGTTATCGGAATCGAATTTCGTTTTGTCTTATATAATTGAATCACATGATTCGCTTTTAGACCCGCACTCGTTAAATGAGATGGAAGTTTTTCATTAATTTTATTTTTAGTTAGGTCTATTTGAATAAAAGCATCTATATCTTTTTCATCACTAATACCATGGAGATAAGGTGTCCAAGGGAGCTTTAATTTAGTAACTTGTAATTCGCTAGACTCAATATAACCCGTCAGTTTAAAATAATATACTCCACAGGCTTGTCCATAAGAACTACAAGGTAGAAGCACTAGAAAGAATAAAATAATTGCATAAAATTTCATAGATTAAGAATTTTGTATGAATGAATACTATTGACTCAATAACTCGTGTAAAGAAGTAGCTATAAACGCTCCACTTGTTGCAGTAGCAGCGGTAATGATTCGATTTTCCCTATCAACTAACTCATAGCTTAACCTGCCCTCTTGTTCTAATCGTTTTAAATTAGCCCCTCGCTTTTCCAGTTCAATTTCCATATCGAATGGCAATAATTCACCATAATTAGCTTCCGTCATCGACTCTTTTTCCAACCATGAAGGAAAACAAGTCATTATTTTATCCTTTACCAAAGCCTCTCCAGAGCTTAATTGAATCGGTATTAGAGAACTCGTTCCATGTCCAAGAGTTGCTATATATCCACCATTTTCATAAATTTCTGCAATCAGTTGATGAATTCGTTCATCTGTTTGAATATCCCAAAACTGCCCATAACCACCGGGGATGATTACTGCTTTATAAGCTGCCGTATTTATCATATCCGCTGTCAAAGTATTGGTAATCTTTGATTGATAAATCTCTGAATCCAAAGCTTGTTGTATCACTGTTGTAGTATCAAATTTATAATAAATCGGAATAGTACCACCATTTGGTGATACAATATCTATTTCATAACCTTTCTTTTCTAGGAGGGTAAAAGGTACCGCAATTTCAGATAAAAATGTACCATTTGCCTTACCATTCACGGTGTCTATACTTGTACAAACAAATAGAATTTTAGGAGGGACAGTAAGTCTTTCTTCCTTTGTCTCTTGATTAATACAGG
>CAYLSF010000691.1:0-4584 GCA_964385675.1 uncultured Saprospiraceae bacterium | reverse complement strand
CTCTGCTTTTGTAATAAAAACCGACTGTTGTTCTCCCACAGGATTGACCTTGACCATCAGCTTTCCAGGACGACTCCTCAACCTATACTCTACTGCTGATACAATGATTGCTAGTAGTAACAATCCCGTACCAATAATGAGTATTCTCCGAAATAATAGCCGCATTTCTTTTGGCTCCATCGTCTTTGGTCATTTTAGGCTGACGCTTATGTTTACCAAACTTTAAAAGTTTAGCAAACATTGTCATCAAAACATGGTAACTATATTTAATATAATTCAATTTTGCACGTCATAAATCTTCAAAGAACGGTAAAAAAGCTAGCAATTTAAACCAACTTGTTTCAAAACATAAATTTACCAATTATTTATAGTGACTTGCAAGTTTTAATTAATAAAAATTTGTATTTATCACAATTTCAGCAACATATCTTCAATCGGTTCAACCAATTTATCAATATCGCCTGCACCCAGCGTTAACAACACTTCTGTGTCAACAAGTTTCAAATTTTCCAACAAATCCTGTTTAAATATCATTTTTTTGTTTGGATTCACCATTTTGTTGAAAATAATTGTTGATGTCACACCTTCCATCGGTAATTCTCGTGCAGGATAGATATCCAACAAGATAATTTCATCCAATTTATCCAAAGCTTCGGCAAATCCATCTACAAAATCTTTCGTCCTAGAATATAAGTGCGGTTGAAAGATTCCTGTGATTTTTTTAGTCGGATATAAAGTACGTGCTGCATGAATTGCTGCGTTCAATTCTGACGGATGATGTGCATAATCATCTATAAAAATCCGCTCACTAGTCCGTACTCTAAATTCAAATCGGCGTTGAATGCCTTTAAAATTCAATAAGGCCTTGCGGATGTTTTCAGCCGTTACGCCTAAAGTCTGAGCAATTGCAATGGCAACTGTTGCATTTTCTACATTATGATGTCCAGGTAGCGTAAATTGTAACCCTTCCATATTTTCGATCGGACTTTGATAATCAAAGACAAAATATCCATCTTCTACTCGAATATTTTTAGATTGAAAATCTCCTTTTTCAATTCCGAACGTTTGCACTTGCACATTATCTGCCACTTTTGGCGATAAGGGCAAATCCGCTTTTTTAAATATTGTACCACCTGCTTGCGTGCGTTCCACATATTGATGAAATCCATCATGCATGGTAGCGTGATCGCCATAAATATCCAGATGATCAGCATCCATTGACATCACCGCAGCAATCGTAGGATTCAATTGTAGAAAAGAGCGATCAAATTCATCTGCTTCTACCACCACCCAATCACTTTGTCCTTCCACAAAATTAGATTCAAAATTTTGAGCAATTCCGCCTAAAAATGCAGAACAATCTACTCCACCTTCTGTCAAAATATGTGTCGTAATTGAACTAGTCGTCGTCTTTCCATGTGTCCCCGCTATCCCAATTGCTTTCATCGAACGACTAATAATGCCCAATACTTCTGCTCGTTTTTTTACTGGAAATCCATTATCAAAAAAATACGATAACTCTCCATGTGAACGAGGCACCGCCGGTGTATAAACTACTAAGTCCACGCCTTCAGGAATATACTTCACATCATCTTCATAATGAATTGTCATTCCTTCTGACTCTAAATTTTTAGTCAAGGTCGTTTCTGTTCTATCATAACCATGCACTGTCACCCCTCGCCCATTAAAATACCGAGCCAAAGCACTCATCCCAATGCCGCCGATTCCTATAAAATAGATGGTTCTGATATTACTTAGTTTCACTACTTTCAATTTCGCCACAGATTCTCACAGATTACACAAATTTTAAATTCCATAGAATCTGTGAGAATCTGTGGCTATTTTCATTTTATCAATTTCAATACCTCTTCCGCAATTCGCGCTGCCACATTTCGCTTTCCAAGTGCTGCGATATTTTTACTTAATTTGACTTTTTGTGCTTCATCTCCTAATAACTCCAAAGCGGTATTGATCAAATCTTGCTTCGCATTAGCATCTTTTACCATAATTGCAGCATCCTTTCCAACTAAGGCTAAAGCATTTTCTGTTTGATGATCTTCTGCTACATTTGGAGACGGTACCAATATCACAGGCTTTTCTACCAAGCATAATTCCGATATGGCAATCGCCCCCCCTCTTGAAATGACAACATCTGCTACGGCATACCCCAAATCCATTTTATCAATAAACTTTGTCAGCTTTACATTTGGTAATTGCCCCGTTTGCTTTTTTTCAAATTCGTCAATGTAGAGTTTACCACACTGCCAAAGCACTTGTACATCTTGACGATTAGCAATCGTATCAAATGCGGCTTCCATACTATCATTAAAGGTTCTAGCCCCCAAACTTCCTCCTATTATTAGAATAGTTTTCTTATTCGAATCCAATCCAAAATGTGCAATTCCTTTGGCTCTTTTGCCTTCAATATTTGTAATCTCTTCTCGTACAGGATTTCCTGTCATTACCAATTTTGACTTTGGAAAAAACCGCCCCATTTTATCGTATGATACACAGATTTTAGTCACTTTCTTTGCCAATAATCGGTTGGTCAAACCTGCATACGAATTTTGCTCTTGTATTAAAGTTGGTATCCCTTTACGACTTGCCATTTCTAAAATTGGCCCACTCGCAAAACCACCTGTTCCGATTGCTACATCTGGTTTAAAGCGGCGAATAATAAAATACGCCTTCACCAAACTATGCAACAACTTAAATGGGAACATTAAATTCCGTACCGTCAATTTTCTATGAAATCCACTTATCCATAATCCTTCAATTTGATAGCCCGCTTTCGGAACTTTCTCCATTTCCATCTTACCCTTCGCCCCTACAAACAAAAACTCAATTGAGCTATCCTTTTGTTTTAAGGCATTCGCAACGGCAAGGGCAGGGAAGATATGTCCTCCCGATCCACCTCCACTTATAATGACTTTTTTGTTCGTTTTCAATTGTTCAATTTTTAACCGAATAAACGCAATGGAAACGCTCCCGATAGCTATCGGGATATGCGGATTAAACAGATAAATACGGATTTTTAAAATGATATTAACTAGACTAAATCTTTAACTCAAAATAATCCTCGAAATTTGTGGAACACATCAACACATCAACACATCAACACATCAACACATCAAGTAACTCGTTCAATATATCGACTAACACTCAATATAATTCCAATAGACACACAGGTAAATAGTAATGATGTTCCCCCCATACTCACCAGAGGTAAGGTCAATCCCGTTACAGGTACTAAATTCACGACTACCGCCATATTCATAAACGCCTGTAAGACTAAACTCAAACTCAGTCCCAGAGCAACCATTGCTCCAAAGGCTTTTGGACTTTTTGTGACTAATCGTACACACCTAAAAAATAACATTAGATACAATAGAATCACAACGCCACCACCTAACAGACCGTATTCTTCTATGATAATCGCATAGATATAATCCGAATAAGGGTGAGGTAATCGGTTACGAGTTGTACTATTCCCTGGCCCTACGCCAAATAATCCACCTTCTGAAATCGCAATTTTTGCTTGTTCTACTTGGAAATAGTCTTTTCCATCTCCTTCTCCAATGAAATTCTGCATTCTATTTTCCCACGTCTTTACCCGTACAATATCTGGTGCTGCTCGTCCTATCATGAGTAGAAAAGAGAAAGCAAATACGCCTCCTATAATCAATAGGAAAATATATTTCATCGCTACACGCCCCATAAACATCAACAACAAACAAGTCAATAACAACAAAATAGCTGTCGATAAATCAGATGGTGCAATTAATGTACAAATAATAATAACGGGTACAATAATTGGTAAAAACGCACTATTGAAATCCTTGATGTACTCTTGCTTTGCCGAAATCGACCGAGCGACATAAATAATCAAAGCCAATTTTGCAAAATCTGAAGACTGAAACGTTAAATTTATCACAGGTACTGTTACCCAACGCCTTGCGTCATTCAATTCCACGCCATACATTAAAGTAAAAATCAATAAGGGCACTGCCATCACAAGTAGCACAGGACTCATTTGATTATACCGAATATAGGGTGTCAAATAACATAAATACATCAATGCCAACCCCGCCGCTAATAAACCGATATGCTTGATAACATACCATTCTGTATTCCCATCTTTCAGTTTATAAGCAATTGTTCCAGTAGAACTATAGACTGCCAATACAGAAAAGAGCGCCAATAGGAACACAATCGTCCAGATGACTTTATCTCCGCCCAGTCTTTGTAGTATAATGTGGAACATTTTTATTGATTTTTAACTGTCATTCCTGCGAAGGCAGGAATCTCCTAAGCTCTAAAACTTCATTTTCAATCTCTCTAGTCATTCTCTAATCTCACGCCCTTACAGGGCTTTACCATTCTATTTTATGTTCGTAGGGCTTCACCCTACGCTATTAGATTTTACCCCTTGGGGGCTTTTGTTTATTAAGTCCAATCACCGCCTCTCTAAACAAATCCCCTCTAGCCATATAATTTTTAAATAAATCAAAACTCGCACAAGCAGGAGATAATAAAACCACATCTCCACTTTCTGCATATTTTGAAGCTACTCGTACCGCTTCT
>CAYLSF010000690.1:0-4597 GCA_964385675.1 uncultured Saprospiraceae bacterium | reverse complement strand
ATTTAACCAGTTTAATAATGAAATTATGAAACAATGACATTGGTTTTTTACAAAATTTCCAAATTTTATTGTTTATTGCATTAGATTTTAAAATTTTAGTTCAATAAACTAAGTATTTTACCAAATCGAAACCATATTTCTAATCATTAAAAATCAAATTTTAAATGAAGAAAATCAACCTAAACCGTATTTTCTCAGTTTTGTGTATGCTGCTAATGGGGCTAGCAGTACAAGCTCAAACAACTGTAAAAGGGAAAATAGTTGACGAAAAAGGAGAAGGACTTATTGGTGCCAATGTTATTATTGTAGGTACTTCAACGGGTGGAAATACCGACTTAGATGGTAATTTCTCCATTACTACTGAACAAAATCCTCCATTTACTTTAAAAGCATCCTACACCGGTTATGCTGATAAAGAGATAGAAGTAACAAGTGGAAATACTACAGGTATTTCAATTACCTTATCCGAAGGTGGGGTGAATATTGATCAAGTAGTTATCTCTGCATCTCGTAGAAGAGAAAAAGTTCAAGAAGCACCGGCTTCCATTTCCGTTATTTCAGAAAGACAATTAGCAACTTCTGCTCAATCAACAGATGCAGTTCGTAACTTAGTAGCTACACCTGGTGTACAAATTCAGCAACAATCTGCAGCTCGTATCAATATCGAGATGAGAGCTTCTTCTGGTCTTTTTGGTACTTCTGTTTTCCCTATCATGGATTATAGAAGTTTAGTAGGGCCTGGTATTGGAACATTTGACTCTAATGCAGCAGGTATAAGTAATATTGATTTAGCTAGAATAGAAGTGGTACGAGGGCCTGGTTCTGCCTTGTATGGTCCTGGTGTAAGTTCTGGTGTTGTTCACTTTATTACTAAAAATCCTATTGATAATCCTGGTACGACGATTGAATTATTAGGAGGAGAGTTAAATACTTTTGGAACTACTATACGTCATGCAGGTAGAAATGCTGATAAGACGTTTGGGTATAAAATCAATGCACATTATAAAGCAGGAGATGAGTTTACTTTAGATCCAAATGATCCAACTGATGCTGCTCAAATTGCCAAATTAAATAGTACAATAAGTGCTCCTAACATTGCAAATGGTATTGTAGATGTAACTTCTCCAGGAACTGTATTATTAACGGAATCTGATACGGATCCTGATGGTAATGGCAATCCAATGCAGGAAGATTGGAAATCTATAGCTGCAAATGTTACATTAGAATATAGGCCAAGTGATAACTTTTCTGCATTTCTTTCTGGTGGGTACAACGAAACATCTGCTGTATTTTACAATAATCAGGGAGAGGGTTTATCGCAAAACTCTGAAATTTGGACACAGTTAAGAGCACAATATAAGGGGTTATTTGCACAAGTTTTCTATGTCGATAACACAGGAGGAACGGCAGATAAACCGACTTTCTTATATCAAACGGGATTAACAACAGGTATTGCAAGACAACAATTAGAAGGACAATTACAATATAACTTTGAGCTAGAGTCTTTCTTGAACTCTAACTGGACTGTGGGCTTTGATTACCGTCAAGCAAATTCTGATTCTGGAAATTCTGTATATGGTAGAAATGAAGAAGATGATGATTATGTACTATATGGATTATATGCTCAAGGTAAGTTTAAATTAGCTGAAAAGTTAGATTTAGTTTTAGCAGGTCGTTATGATAGATTTAATTTTTTAGATGATGAAAGTTTCTCTCCTAGAGCAGCATTGGTTTATAAAGTGAATCCAAAGCATACCTTAAGAGCAACCTATAATCAAACACAATCGCCTCCTTCTGCTTTACAGGTGAATATTGACTTCCCAGTATCTATTCCTGTACCTGGCTTATTTGATATCTGGTTATATGGTCAAAAAACAGAGCAAACATGGAACAATCCATCAATAGATATAACTGTACCTGGTGTGCCTAATCTACCTGTTGGAACACCTGGATTACCATTATCTATTCCTTATGGATTGACTGCTGGAGCAGTAGTACCTGGTGTAATACAAGCTTTAGGAGCAGATCCTGCTACAGCGCCTTTAGTACCTGTAATTCAAGGATTCTTTGATTCTTATACACCTGCTGGAACTACGGGGACATTCTCTCAATACAATATCTTCAATGGTCAACCTATGCCAGAATTAAACAATACATTACCTGCTCGATTGACGACTACAGAGTCTTATGAGTTAGGGTATAAAGGTTTGTTAGGAGATAAATTTGGTGTGATGGTGGATTTTTATACGGTTAAGCGTACAGGATTTACACAATTTACGGCTGTAGGGCCTACAGTAGCTTTAGTAAATCCTGATATTCCAAATGACTTAGGAAATACAGTTGCAACAGATTTAGAAGCATTCTTGATTGCTAACGCAGGTTTACCTCAAGCGGTAGCGGCTCAAATTGCTGGATTAGTAGGTGGCGGATTTAATCAAGCAGGTGTAGCTGCGGATCAACAATTATCTCCATTATATTCTATTTTTGGAGCGATTGAGTCTGATCAAGTTCCTCAAAATGATGATATCGTACACGTACCTGCTGGATACCGTACATTTGCTGATGAAAGCTATGATTATTGGGGATTAGATGTTGGTTTGGAGTATTATTTCACCAGTGATATTTCTGCTTTCTTTAATTACTCTTATGTAAGCCAAAACTTGTGGGTGCCAGGTGAAGATAATGATGACGGTTTACCATTCCGTTGGAACTTAGGTGTACCTCAAAATAAATTCAGATTAGGTGTAAACTATACACCTGAGGAGGGAATTAGAGGTAGTATCTTATTCCAACATGATGATAGTTTCTTTGCAGATTTTGGTCAGTTTACGGGCGATGTTGAAGCTAGAGACTTGGTTGATATGTCTATTGGTTACCAATTTAACAATGGTTTAGCGATAGATGTTTCTGCTCAGAATGTATTCAATAGCGAGTATAGAGCATTTCCTAACTTCCCTCTAATTGGTAGAAGAGTTATCGGAAAAGTTGTTTATACATTTGGTGCAGACGAAGATTAATGCTTTGGAAATTCAAATAAATTTTAATGAAAAGGTTGTCTCATATTTGGGGCAACCTTTTTTAGTACAACTACTATTTGCCGTCACAGTCAATAGGTTATAATGACTGAAAATCTATTGATGAACTCATTCTTAAAGTTTTGATATGAATATTAATACCTACAACAATCGACTTTTGGTGTTCGATAATCAAATAAATTGAGAATAATAAAATATATAAATACACTAAAATAAATAAGTCAAATGTCATTGGTCGAATGTCGATTATCGTACTTATATTGTCACATAAATTTCTAAATCATATTCTGTTAGCTTTAATTTATGAAGTTTTAACCCAACAATTTTACTAAAAGTCTCGTTTGATAGCATTGTTTAAAAACTTAAGTATTAATCAAAAACTAAAACATTCACAGTGTATGAGAGTATTATTACTGACAACAATGTTGTTCCTTTCTACTTTTGCCTTTTCACAAGATGATAATGCGACTATTGTACGAATCCTTGATTTTGTTAATTGTGGATATGCTAAGACTTATACCTATAAATTCGAAGCAAAATGTATGGATAATGAGATTATTTTAAAAAGATGGTTGCTCAAAGATGTAGGTTTGCCTGATGAAGATGCTTCTTTACAAACCTTTTATTTTGAAATGCGGGATAACGGCACCTATAAAGTTTCGAAAGGTAATAGTCATTGGGCTGAATTTTCTAAAAAAATGACTATTGAGCTGGATAGCATTGATAAATTAGATGCTATACATCAAGCTAACTTATTGTCTTTGTCTAAAGAAGATTCATTGCATAATGCGGTAAATCGCCTACCGGGGTTACAGATTAAGCGTAATAATTTTTTCAAAGCACTAAAAGCTAAAAAAGAAGTTTACAAAACGGCTACTGTGGACTATGAAAAAGCACAAGCTGCTTACGAAGAAGGTGAACTTGAACCAGATGCTTGGGATAAAATAGAAGTGGATTATTTAAATCTAAAAGAAGAAGTTAGTTTTATCAAAACCAACTTAAAACAAATCAATAGAGACATTAGTGCTAAGCGACGAATCGTTGCTAGACTAAAAAAAGAAACAGGATTACTCAATTATAAATCCTATAGAGAAGGCAGTTACTAGTGCAATCCCTATAGGCAATAATTTTTAGGGTGTGTACTAATAATACAATATTGGTACACACTTTTTTATAATCCCTGATAAAATAATGATTAACTTTAGATAAGAAAACTCAGATGAAGTCTATTCCTCTTCATCAACATATTGATAAACGACCAAGTTTTTGATACGCTTACGTCCTGTTTCATCTTCAATAATGTCAAATTCTACTGGTTCTCCTTCCTCAAGTGTTTCGTGTCCCGATTTGCGAACCTCTGAAATGTGTACAAATACATCTTTTCTACTTCCATCAGGACGGATAAATCCATACCCTTTTTCTTGACTAAACCACTTTACAATTCCTTCTTGCATGAATTAATGTTATAGTTTTTAAATTGTTAAATAAATAAAATAGCATAACCATGTAGCTTTTGATAAAAAGCTATGATTATTAGTTTAAATAAATTTCTATGTAAAAAA
>CAYLSF010000689.1:0-4605 GCA_964385675.1 uncultured Saprospiraceae bacterium | reverse complement strand
TAGAAGATTATCTTTTCGACTAATTTGTAGTTATTCGCTACTCGATAGTTCTGTTTACCGAAAGGCAAGTATCGGAAAACCGTTCACCGTTCACCGTTCACCGTTCACCGTATAACTTAATAAAAACTACAATATGAAAAACCTATATTATATATGCCTTTTAATACCATTATGGATACTTTGTGCATGGCAAATTGAAAGACCACAAGCACAAGAAAAACGAATGGCGTTACTTATTGGTATCAAAAATTATGATAATATTAGAGGTTTGGAGAACCCTATTAATGACATCAATGCTATCGAAAGTAAGCTCAAGGAATTAGGATTTTCGGAAAACATCCATAAACATTCAAATCTAAGCTTACGAGGCATAGAACTAGCGATTTTAGAATTTGCCAAAGCAATACAAAGGGCTAAAAAGAATGGGAATACCGTAACAGCAGTTGTCTATTATTCAGGACATGGCATCGGGGACAAAAAGTCAACCTATATGGTGCCTAGAGAATATGACATTGTAGAAGAAGAAGATATAGCGGGTAAAACCTATGACTTGAAACGTTTAGAAACCAAACTTATCCGTGCAGGCAGTACCACAAATATTATTCTATTTGATGGCTGTAGAACATCACCGAACGATCTTAAAGACCCTTTTTACTCTTCTGTCGTTGTTATTAAGCCATCAAAAGGAACGTTTTATGGTTTTGCATCAGGATTAGGCAAAGCGGCAAATGATAGAAAAGGAGATACCAATAGTCCTTTTGCGAAAGCTTTAGTCAAATATTTAGACACCGAAAATCAAGATATTGCAGTAGTCTTTAGAGCCATAAGAGAAGATGTAGAAAAACACACCTACCCTAAACAAGTTCCTCAAATGGAAGAAAAGCTACAAGGGCAGTTTTATTTTAATAAAGTAAATAAGGATAGTGATGGTGATCTTATCCCCGATAGTATAGATGAATGTGATTATCAAAAAGGAATAATGAAAGCCAACGGCTGTCCCGATACGGATAAGGATGGCGTACCCAACTACAGAGACGATTGTCCTACAGAGTATGGATTGACTCAAAATGGCTGCCCTAATATAGAAGTCAAAACCGTAAAAGATTCAGATGGGGATGGTTTTACAGATAATGTAGATAATTGTCCTTATCAATATGCCAAAACTAATGGAGGATGCCCAAAGGGTCTAATGCTTAAAATAGATAAAAACCGACCCATTATGGTTTTTGTTAGAGGAAACTCTACTGTAAATGACTTTTATATTGGAAAATATGAAGTTACAGTAGAAGAATATTTAGCCTTTTGTAGTGCCACCAATTCTAACTATCCTGAATGGTTAGAAAAAGGGAGTCAATACAATATAAAAACAGGAAACAATAATCATTATAAGAAAATAGGTTATAGACAAATAGGGAGCAATAATTTACCAATAGTAGGTATTAGTTGGTATAATGCTATCAAATATTGTAAGTGGCTCAGTGAAACAACAGGACAAAATTATAGATTACCAACAGAAGAAGAATGGGAATACGCAGCCAAAGGCGGAATTGCTTCGAAGAGGTATGATTATGCTGGCAGTAATAAGATTGATAAAGTCGCTTGGTACTATGGTAATTCTAACGGAAAACCACACTCTGTAGGACAGAAAAAAGCAAATGATTTAAAAATCTATGATATGAGCGGAAACGTTTGGGAATGGTGTAGCGATTGGTACGACTCCGATAAAACTACTCCAGTTTTGCGTGGTGGCTCTTGGGGCTTCAGTAGTACTGACTGCCGTGTTACATACCGTTACTTTGGCATTCTTTCGATTCGTACCGACAATATTGGATTTCGAGTAGTCAAGGAAGATTAATCCTTGTATACTTTTTTAAGGGGAAAGTCCTATCAATTTTGAAAATAATAATATGCAAAAATCCATCTATATATTTATATTCTTACTGCCAATCCTTTTCGGTATGACTACAAAAACAGCTAGTCCATCTGAAAAAAGGATGGCATTACTACTCGGTAATAAGCACTATCAAAATATATCTGTTTTGGATAATCCCATCAATGATATAAAAGTGGTGGAGCAAAAAGTTAGGGCATTGGGGTTTGATTATATTCAGATGGAAAGTGATCTAAAGTTAGATAGAGGTAAAAAATCTTTTGAAGTGCAGATATTGAAATTCTCTAATGCCGTAGCTAAAGCCATGAAAGCAGGTCACCGAGTAACGACATTTGTTTATTATTCGGGACATGGTGTGGGGGATGGAAAACATACTTATATGGTGCCTATCGAATATAAAGTAGTCCCGAATGAAGATATTGAAGGGAAAGCCTATAAATTAAGTCGCTTAGAAACTAAACTAAAAAAAGCGGGTAGCCAAACCAATATTATCTTTTTTGATGGCTGCCGTACTTCTCCGAATACCCTCAAAGACCCTTTTAGCACGTCCATCGTTATTGAAAAACCGGCAATAGGTACATTCTACGGTTTTGCATCTGAGCAGGGTAAAGCAGCGAATGATAGAAGTGGTGACAATAATAGTCCTTTTGCAAAAGCCATCGATAAATATTTGGATGTCGAGAACGAGGATATACGAGTTGTTTTTGGCATTATGCGAGAATACGTTAAGTCCAACACTAAAAACTTACAAATTCCTCAAATGGATGAAGAATTAGAAGGACAGTTTTATTTTAAAAGGGTATCGAACCCGAATCAAGATAGTGATGGCGATGGGATTTTGGATAAAATAGATGAGTGTGATTTTGAAAAGGGGGCGATGCAAAATAAGGGCTGCCCTGACAGGGGAAATATGGTTTTCGTGAAAGGCAACGCTTCTATCAATGATTTTTATATTGGAAAATACGAAGTTACCAATGAGGAATTTTGTAAATTTTTAAATGCTAAGGGCAATCGAATAGAAGGTGGTACAACTTGGTTAGCAATAGAAAGTAGCTCTTGCCTAATCAAAAAGAAAAATAGTCGATTTATACCTAAAAAAGGCTGTGCAAAATATCCTGTAATCGAAGTCTCTTGGTATGGTGCCAATGCTTACTGTAAATGGTTAGGGTCTAACTATAGATTACCCACCGAAAAAGAATGGGAATATGCTGCTATGGGAGGTTCTCAATCCGAAGGTTATCAATATGCGGGAACAAATAGTGATGCCGATTTGCATTTATATGTAAATTTTTGTGATAAAAATTGTACTCTTTCTCGGGCAGAAAGAACACAAGATGACGGATATGAACGAACCGCACCTGTCGGAAGCTACCGCCCTAACGAATTGAGTCTTTATGATATGAGCGGGAATGTTTGGGAATGGTGCGGCGATTGGTTCGACTCCGATAAAAAGTATCGAGTTTTGCGTGGTGGTTCCTGGTTCAACCACCCTAACAACTGCCGTGTTACGAACCGTTACAGTTATTCTCCTACGTATAGTTACGACTACCTCGGCTTTCGAGTAGTTAGGGAAGATTAACCCTTGTTACCTTTTACGCTTTTACCCTTTTTTAAGGACGATAGCCCGTTTTTTAGAAGCTTTGTTAGTAGTGTCTTTTTACTTTTTCTACGTTACTACAAACTTTTAATCCCTCCTCCTGTCATACCTCTGATTTCATCTAATCGAGTGGAAAATTGTTTCAATTGAGTCGAGTGTTGTATAATCCCGTAGAAAATTGTTATCAGGTGGATTGTAGATTGAAGCTAATGTTCTATCCTTATTCCGATAGCTATTGGGATTTTAAAACTTTGTAAAGACTCACATAATGACTATCACGATTTTAAGGAAAGAACTTTGAGGCTAAGTTCGAGCAATTCAATCTATCTTTTTGATAGTCTTCTCCAATGGTCTATGAAAGCCAAGCAATCGCTTTTTTTCTACAATCAGTAGTCATTCTCACTTTATTAGCATTTGCCCCCAAAAGATATCCAATATTTACGCTCTCCTACGCTTACAATCCCATTTAAAACCATCTAAAATATTTATTTCTACCCCAAACCTTTAGTAAAAAAAAAATTAAGGAATGATGATTTATTAAATCACCATTCCTAACCTAAACCACTAATCGAAACCATATATTATATTAAATACTATCTATTTACCACTACCAAAATCATAGGTTACTGTAATAAACGTTCTTCTTCCGATTTTAGGCATTCCGGGGAATGCTCGGTATTCGGTATTGAATAAGTTTTGGGCAGAAGCATTAATTGTTAAACCAAAATCAAATTTATATCCTATCCCTAAATCCACCACATTTCTTTCATCGGTTTCTCCCGAAAACTGCCCATCAAAAGACTGAAACGAGTCATCATGCTGAAATGCTAAATTAGCTCTCCAACCACTCGGTGTGCTATAGTTTGCCCCCAACCTAAATTTATTAAGCGGAACAGATAAGGCATTAATACCTGTAACACCATCACTATCTTTTATCTCTAATTCAAATACATTTTCGGAAATGTAGGAATAGTTTCCATAGAAAGACAATTTATCATTTACATAGTATTCTAAACCAAAATCAACTCCTGTATAGCTATAAGCCTCAAATGTTTTATAGCCTGCGGGAACATGAGTGACTCCATTAGCAGGACTATTCTCTACTTGAACCGTTGCT
>CAYLSF010000688.1:0-4618 GCA_964385675.1 uncultured Saprospiraceae bacterium | reverse complement strand
TGGTAAAGGTAAGGCACGAAACAGGCGAAAAAATGGAAAGTGGCTAAAAGAAGCAACTACCTTCAGAGGACAATGGGGAATTTCTAGTGATAAAGAAGGACGCCTATTTTATAATGATAATAGCAATCCACTATTTGGGGATTTTATGTTACCCAATACCTTGATTCAAAATCCTTATCAAAAAGTACGATTTGGTGTACAGCAAAATATTGGTAAAGATAGACGAGTATTCCCCTATCAAGCTACAGCCGTAAATCGAGGATATCAAGAAGGCGTACTAGATACGGTTACTGAAAAGCTACGTCATTTTACTTCTTCTTGTAGCCCTGTGATTTATAAGAGTAATCAATTTCCATCAGAGTATCACGATAATGCTTTTGTCTGTGGACCAGAAGTGAATTTGATTAAAAGATACATCTTAAACGAAGACGAAGCAGGACGATTAACGAGTCAACAGGCTTATGAAGGTAAAGAGTTTTTAATGTCAAAAGATGAAACCTTTCGTCCAATTAGCACTTACAATGCCCCTGACGGTTCGATGTATATCTTAGATTTACGTAAAGGGGTTATTCAACATCGGGCTTATATGACTCGATATTTATATGATAAAATTAAAGATAGACAACTAGATTCTATTACTGGAATTGGACGTATCTATAGATTAACACACAATGATAAACTGACTTCAAAAGTGACTTTACCCAGTCAAACCGATTTTAAATCATGGCTGGCTTTATTAGATAACCCAAATAGTTGGTTAAGAGAACGCAGTCAACAATGGTTAATTAATCACCCTAATTTAGCGGACGTAGAAGTCATTAAATCTTTTGTATTAGCTTCTAAAAATGAATTAACTCAAATACATGGCTTATGGACATTAGAGGGGTTAAATAAATTAGAGGGTAAATTTTTAAATCAAGTAGGAGAGCATACTCAAAACCCTATCGTTTGGTCACACATCTTAAAACTAAGTTCACTAGCAAATCCTACAGAACAAGGACTATTATTTGAAAAGGCAGCTACTATTCAAAATCAAAAAGTACAATTATATTTAGCCAATGCCATTGGTCAACAAGTTCAACAAGGAGATAAGACGCTTTGGCTTGAAATGGCAAAAAAACATAAAGCTGATCCTTTATTTTCAGAAGCACTAATTAGTGGCATTCATGGTTCAGAAAAAGATATGATTGGTTTATTACCTCCTCCAAAAGAAGGCGATACCCTACAATTATTTTTAATGGATGTGATGCAAAACATCGTAGAAGGCAAGAAAAAAGCACCTCAAATTCGTACCGAAAAGATATTGGATAGACGAAATAGAGGAATGAATTTATATGCCATGCATTGCGGAAGTTGCCATGGTTTAGAGGGGGAAGGACTTGAAAATCTTGCCCCACCATTATATCAATCGGAGTACATTGCAGGCGATCCGAAAAAGATGGTGCTAATTAGTCTGCATGGTATGAAGGGTGAGGTAACTGTACAAGGTAAAACCTACAACTTTAATGCACCGATGCCAGGTTATGCCAATAATCCACAATTTACGGATGAGATTTTATCGGATATTCTAAGTTATGTTAGAAATGGATTTGGTACCGATCCTTCTCCTGTACCAAAAGAATTGGTTCAAAGTATTCGGGAATCCGTAAAAGATAGACAACAACCTTATACTGCTGCTGAACTAGATTAATAAGAGATGCTTATTTTTTAGAAATTACTTTTCGTATTGTCTTACAGTATAAAAATCAGTAACTTTAAATTAAACCATACAACATAAACTATAACACTGTGGATTTTGAAAATAATCATATCAGAGCATTTAATACATCAGGGCCAAACAACCTAAAAATTCACTATACCTTGATGCGAGAGAAGTTGGTAACGCAAGGTATGAAATTGGTAGAGCGGGAAAAGTATTTTACGATTTGGGCTCCTCGTCAAACCGGAAAGAGTACCTATTTTACCTTACTGGCTGCTGCACTAGAACAACAAGGGTATAAAGTAGCCTCTATTAATTTTGAAAATTATAGTAATCTACCCTATGTGACTTTTCTTGAAAAATTAACAATCAAGTTAAAAGAATTTTGGCAAATAGAATTTCCATTAACCAATTTAGGGGCAATCTTTAATCAAATTGAACTAATTAAAAATGAAAAATTAGTTTTAATTATAGATGAGGTAGAAGGGATTAATAAAACTTATTTTAGTGAATTTCTACATAGCATTAGAAGTGCTTATCATACTAGGGCAAAACACGCTCTCAAAAGTGTTATTTTAGTAGGCGTTTCCAACATCACAGGCATAGTTCAAGATCACGCAAGCCCTTTTAACATTTCTGATAATCTAAGCATTCCTTTTTTTACAGATAAAGAAACGTATCAATTGCTAGAACAACATGAGACCGAAACAGGGCAACTGTTCGAGCAAGTAGTTAAAGATAAAATCATTGAAATTACGGCAAACCAACCTGGGTTAGTCAACGGTTTTGCTCAAAAATTAGTGAATGACTATCCACATAAAAAGACAATTACTTATGAAGATTATTTAATAGTAGAGGATTGGTACATTAATGTAAGTATTGATAAAAATGTATCCAATATTGTAAATAAAGCGAAAAGACATCGAGCCTTTGTAGAAATGCTTCTATTTACAGAACGAAAAATTAACTTTAAGATAGATAGACCTGCCATTAAAGAGTTACATACAAATGGCTTAATTAAACGAGATAATGATGGTTTTGTCACCTTTTGGGTGCCGCTTTATCAAAAAAAATTATTTTACACCTTTTATCCTTACACCAATGGAGAGGAAGAACGAATTGCCCAAACTATGTTTACGCATATTTATTTGACAGAGCATGGACGAATTGACTTTGATAAACTGATAGATAAATACAAAAAACATATACAACTCCGCAGCTTTCGCCCTTACAGGGAAAAAGACGAGAATGGACGATTTAAATCTATTAAAGAAGCGGCTATGATTTATAGCTTTGAGACCTTTATCAGTATTTTTGTACAAGAGATAGAAGGAAAAAGCTACAGAGAAGCCTTTGTGTCATTAGGTAATACCGATTTGATTATCAACATAAACGGTATTGAATATATGATAGAAACCAAGAAGTATTACAGTCCACGTTTATTCAAGACAGGTAAAAAACAACTGGCTTACTATTGTAATCGGAAAAATATAACGGAAGGAATTTATATCGTTTTCATTGATAATAAAATACAGGCAGACACCATCAAAGAAAATACGGAACAGATTGACGGTGTTACGATTAAAACTTATTTAGTACGATATGATGAGGAGACAGATTTTGGAAAGGGAAAAGAGTCTAATGAATAAAGAAGGGTTCTATAGACAACAAATCTATACTGCGTTTGGTATCTTAGGGTTACTATGTCTTGCTTTTACCCAATGTCAAACAGTCAATGAAAATAGACAAGCATCTACCAATCAACTAAAAACGGAGAAAGGCACAATTAACAAGCAAAAAGGAGTACACTTTTTCAGTAGAAGAGATACCGCACAATTTGATATATTGACTCGAAATAATATTGAATGGGTTACTTTGGTATCATGGGCGTATCAAGAAGATTGCAGTAGTGCTACTATTAAACATTACTACGGCGATAGCACTAGAATGCGGCAAAGAGATTCAAGCTGGTTAAAACGTATGAAATCGCTACATGCAGCAGGATTTAAGATTTTTGTAAAACCACATATATGGATTAGCTCTCCTTCGGAAGGAAAGTGGCGTTCTGATATTTATCCGACTAGCGAAAAAAACTGGCAGCAGTGGAAAGAAAATTATCGGGACTTCATCTTACGGTATGCGACTTTAGCTCAAAAGGGGAATGCTGAAATGTTTTGTATAGGAACAGAGTTATCCAGATTATCTGTTGGGAAAGCAACGTATTGGAAAGCATTAATTCAAGAGGTGCGAGGTATTTATAAAGGTAAAATTACTTATGCAGCAAATTGGTACAATGAATATGAAAAAATTACCTTTTGGGATGATTTAGATTATATTGGTGTACAGGCTTATTTTCCATTGGTTAAAAATAAGAATCCAACTGTAGCACAATTATCTAAAGGATGGCAGCAGTATCTGCATGATTTAAAATCCATGAATAAAAAGTACAATCGAAAAATCATCTTTACAGAAATGGGGTATAAAAGTACTTCCGATAGTGGGATACATCCATGGGAATGGATAGAGAATGCTAAAACACCCAAAAACTATTCCCCCGAAACACAATCTAACTGTTATAAAGCATTTTTTAAGACGGTATGGGAAAAAGATTGGTTTAAAGGTGTACATATATGGCAAATGAGAGGCGGTTCACGAAGAAGAGAGCAAAATAACTTAGATTTTACACCTTTAGGAAAACCTGCGGAACAGGTTATTCAAGAAGGCTTTCAATAATAGTTGTATTAATCCCTTAATTAATTGTATAGGTCATTTCTTTATAGGATATTTTTTTGCAACTTTGCCCTACTAAAAGTTGACTACACATAATATTTGTAGTAATATGCGTTTTCCTACAAAAATCCAATTTATATTAATTTTGAATCAATAATAGATTCAAAAACTACCCTTTTCCATTATTCT
>CAYLSF010000687.1:0-4619 GCA_964385675.1 uncultured Saprospiraceae bacterium | reverse complement strand
TAAAAGATTTATCAGGAAATACTGTCTTTTCTTTTCAACAGCAGGGTTGGGTTGAAATTCCTTGGAAAATGAATTATGGCCTATACATTCTACAAATTCAGACCAATAAAGGACTTTTCATTAAAAAATTAATACTAGACTATGGTACGAAAAGCACTACTCTTCACTCTATTCACATTGGTACTAACTTCTTGCGACATTAAAATCGGAAATATATTAAGTCGTACTAATTCTTCCTCTGAGACTTTAGTTTCAACTGATGAAAATGGCATTCAATGGTATGCCTACACCTCTAGCACATTCGAATTAGCAGAAAAAACAGATAAACTATTGTTGGTTAATTTAACAAGTACGACTTGTTATTGGTGTAATGTCATGAACGAAGAGACCTTTCAAAATGAGGAAGCTGTTCAATACATCAACGAAAATTTTATCCCTATCAAAATAGACAAAGACGAACGCCCTGATATTGCACAATTGTATTCTTCTGCCTGTGAGTTGCGCAATAAGAGTCTGTTCTGCAATCTCCCTATTAGTTCTTTAGCTTTACCCAATGGTCGTCCTTTTTGGGCTGCATCCTATATGGAAACCGATGTTTTTTTAGAAGCATTAGGCTTTTTCAGTAAGCAATATCGCAAAGACAAAACGAAAATGATGACTGTAGCCCGTCAAATGACAGATAACGCTCAGTCTATAGATTTGGATGTTCATAAGGGTACAAAATTCAAATTCCAAAAAACAGGAGTTCATTCTATTGCCAGTGAATTACTGAAGGAAATTGATTTAAAGAAAGGTGGTGTAAAAGGTGAAACAAAGCATCCTATGGTGCATACTTATGAGTTTTTAATGCACTATCATTACCTTACCCAAAATAGACAAGCCCTTGAAGCTATTCATACCACATTAGATAATATGGCAGAAAGAGGAATGCGAGACCACATTGGTGGTGGATTTTCTAGCTATACACAAGATGGAGATTGGATGATTCCTTCTTTTGAAAAACCTTTAAACATCAATGGACAATTAGCAAGTTTATACACCGAAGCGTACCAAATGACCAAAAAGAAAGAATATGCTGCTATCGCTAAAGAAACATTAGCCTTTATAGAAGAGGAATTGATGGCTGAAAATGGTGGTTTTTACAATGGCGTAGGTGTAAAAGATGCTTTAAATGGCAATTACTTTTTATGGACGAAAGAGGAAATTAGAAAAGCCTTAAAATATCCCGAAATCGCTGACATCTTTAATATGTACTATGATATTACAGAAGAAGGAGATTGGAATGGCTACAATGTCTTAATCCCTACACAAAACAAACATGCTATTAAATCAAAATATGGTTTAAATGAAAAAGAGTTACAAACTATCATCAATACAAGTAATCAAACTTTATTGAAGATAAGACAAACGAACAATCTAACACTACTGGATTCCAAAGTCATCACGGCTTGGAATGCCATCGTGCTGAAGGCGTTTGTACAGGCTTATCGTATTTTTGGCGATCAACATTATTTAGATATTGCTACTAAAAATGCTGAATTTATTCGCAAGAATATGACGAAAAAGTATGGACGCCTTATGCACGTTTTTAAGGGTAAAAAAGCAATAACCAATGGTGTATTAGATGATTATGCGTTGACGATTGATGCTTATATCAGTTTATATCAAGCGACTTTTAATGAGCAATGGCTGCACGAAGCCAAGACTTTGGCAGAATATGCAGTTGACCATTTTTATGATGAAGAAACCGAAATGTTCTACTACACTTCTATTCAAGATGAGCCATTATTGATTCGTAAATTAGATATTTATGATAAAGTAACGCCATCTTCTAACTCTATGATGGCTAAAGGATTGTATATGTTAGGGGCTTATTTTTATGATGGAGCTTACGACCATAAAGCACGTAGAATGTTAGCGAATATTGTTCCGACTATTGGTCGTGTAGGAAATCCAAATTATTTTGCCAATTGGGGTACATTGTATAACTACTTAACACATGACCCTTACGAAATCGTAATTTTAGGAGATGATTGCCAAGATTTAAGAAAAAAAGTCGATCAGAAATTTATGCCGAATGTCCTATTAGCAGGAGGAACTTCTGAAGGTTCATTAGAATTCCTACAAGGTAAAATGATGGAAGGTGAAACGATGATTTACGTGTGTAGAAATAAAATTTGCAAAATGCCTTTAACAGAAATGGATGAGGCCTTGACTTTAATTGGGAGAGATTAGGAGAATTGAGTCGCTCCTTCGTCGCTGATTGTATGATTGAGTCGCTCGTACCTCGCTGATTGTTAATTTATAAAGTAGCTTCACTACTTTTTTTGTTCTAATACAATCAGCGACGAAGGAGCGAAACAATTTTACAATCAGGCGAAGCCGACACCATCAGCGAGGTACGAGCGACTCAATCAAATCTTCGTCCCCTTAATTGCTTTCCCAATATTATGATCCATCGCTCGGTGTGCTAACGGACGAGTAAATTCATTTAAATTATCCATCGCTGCATTAATGGCATCTTTATCTGTTCCTGCTACCGCTTTTTCTAAAATTTGAGTTAACGCAATAGTTTGTTCTACTTCCTCCTTGCTTAATATTTCCGCATTTTGTTGGATAAATTTCTTGCCAGATTTTATAATATTATCTGCTTCATTTCTAGCTTCTAATAATGCTCTAGTTTGCATATCCTTTTGAGCATTTTGGATAGAATCCATTAGCATTTCCCCCATTTCTTCTTCTGAAATTCCGTAAGAGGGTTTCATGTCTACCTCTTGTGCCACGCCTGAACGCAATTCTTTCGCTCGCACTTTCAAAATACCATCTGCATTAAGGATAAAATGAATTTCTATTTTGGGCAATCCCATAGGCATAGGCGGAATACCTTTTAAGATAAACTCTCCCAATTTTCTATTATCGCTTACTAAATCTCGTTCTCCTTGATACACGGCAATTTTCATGTTTTTTTGCCCATCTACAGAAGTTGTATATTGTCGTCCAGCTTTCATTGGAACTTTAGAGTTTCTAGGAATAATCACATCCATCAATCCACCAACAGTTTCAAGTCCCAACGACAATGGTGTAATATCAATCAGTAAAATATCTTTTTGATTCCCTGCTAATACATCAGCTTGTATAGCTGCTCCTAAAGCGACGACTTCATCAGGATTTAAATCATCATAAGGCGTTTGACCAAATAATTGCCCTACGCTTGATTTGACCAATGGCACACGAGTAGAACCGCCTACCAAAATCACCGTATCAATTTCATTCGGTTTTAATTCAGCATCTTTTAGGGCATTTTTACAAGCGGTAAGCGTTTTATCAATTAGTGGTTGTATAAGTTCGTTAAACGTATTCAATGACAATTGATAGGACTCACCTTCTAGTTCTGCTGCAAAATTATCAGCACTCGAAAGCGTTTTTTTAGCTTCCTCTGCCAATAAGCGAATCGCTTGTGCTAGATTTTTATTCGCAAATATGGTGGCTTTATCCCACTTCTTTTCCGCTATCCAATGGTTAATAATAACCCTATCGAAATCGTCTCCTCCTAAAAAAGTATCTCCATTGGTAGAAAGCACTTCAAAAATTCCATTTTCAATTTGAAGAATAGAAATATCAAATGTTCCTCCTCCTAAATCATATACTGCAATCTTCTTAGATTCTTCAGGGTCTAATCCAATGCCATAGGCTAAACTAGCCGCAGTCGGCTCATTCACAATTCTAAGCACATCTAAACCCGCTAGCTTCCCTGCATCTCTTGTGGCTTGACGTTGAGCATCATTAAAATAGGCGGGTACCGTAATGACGGCTTTGGTTACTCTGGCTTTGAGTACCTTTTCAATCCGCTCTTTGAGTTCAATTAATATAAAACTGGATAATTCAATTGGTGTATAAAATCTATCTTGTACCCTTATTTTTACCAAGCTATCTGTGTCTTCATCTATGATTTTGTAGCCAAAATATTGCTCAAAATCCCCTACATCTTTGTACGATTTTCCCATTAAGCGTTTTACGGAAAAGATAGTATTTTGAGGTTCGGCTATCAATTTTTGTTTCGCTGCAGTCCCTACTGTAATTTTTCGTTGCTCCCCAAAATGCAATACAGAAGGAACAAGCGTATGTTTTCCCGTCTCATTCGCTACTGCAGTTGCCTTCCCATCCTTGATATATGCTACCAAACTATTGGTCGTTCCTAGATCAATTCCTATAATTACATCACTATCTTTAATGACATTACCTGATGATAGATTGATGGATAACTTTGCCATTTTTCTAAAATTTAGCTTTTAAAGTTCGCAAAGATAACAAAGTATCAACTATTAGTGTTGTCAAAACAAAGAGGACATAATTTATTTAGATTACTGAATTTATGTCATGAGTTTATAATTATATTTTTGAGATTTAATCTACAAAGATTGTAAACTCTAATATCTATCGGAAGCGTACTAATTGTAAGGTTATGAAAACTATCTATTCTGTGATGGAGGGCTTATTTTTAGAATTTTGTAAAACTTTAAGTTGGCGTTTCACTCCAAATTGCTCAGTTTCAGTTAAACATTTAAGAATAAAAAATAATGACATCTGATTTACTTACAATAAACTAAATTGACCTTTTG
>CAYLSF010000686.1:0-4619 GCA_964385675.1 uncultured Saprospiraceae bacterium | reverse complement strand
TAATAGTTTTCTTTATTTACTATATAACACACTCATTAATACTACTATAACGCTCAAACAATCAATCGGTGAAACTAGGAAGGGAGTACGTTTAATCAAATCATATAAAAGTTACTTATTATGTAACTCAATATGTTAAAGCCAAAAACTATACCGAAAATTAGATTTACATGACATTTCATATTGATTAAACACTCTCATAAACTATACTTAATACCTTTTTCGCCTTATTTGGGCTATTAATGCACATTTTGAAAATTAGATAATTGACTAAATACCATACTTTTTTATTATGCCCATAATATTGAATCTATCAGATAGTAGAAATATTATCATTTGAATGCAATGTTACTTTTCTAATTATAAATTATGTAGCATAAATCCTATTAGGCTTTACACAGCCATATCATCTTTTCACATGATTTCAACAACATCTCGCTCAATACAGGTTGCATCAAATTAAATAATATTGTAATTTTATATCATAATTTAAAGGGTTGAAAGACAATTAAATACCAATTTATCAACTTTGAATTTTTATTCAATTATTACCCTTTAATCTCATTTGTTACTCATTGTACATTTAATTTCTTAATTCATTATATAATGCTCATTTGTTACTCATTATTCAATTTTCATTTCATACAAACCATTTAACTCATTTCTCAACTCAAAGCCTGCTAATCTTAGCAGGTTTTTTTTTGCCCTGTAACACCGAATTTATTCGGTTTTTCCATTTGTCGAATGAATTCGATATTACTTGTGGGGGTCAAAGGAATTCAACATTACGCTAATAATTCCTTAACCAATACCTCACAAGCAGTATCTAACATTTGATACACTTGCTCAAATCCATCATTATTCCAATAAGGATCAGGTACAGCCTGATTATAATTTGGTTTGACCAAGTTCATAATCAAATCTACCTTTGCCCTATCTTCAGGACGAGTAGCTAATCGTATTACATTTTGATAGTTTGAACTATCCATTACATAAATACGATCAAAATGGTTAAAATCGGTTTGTTTAAACTGTCTTGCTCTCTGAGGGGAAATGTCTATTCCATATTTTCGGGCAACAGCAATGGAGCGATTATCGGGCGGTTCTCCTACATGATAAGATCCAGTTCCTGCTGAATCTACTTCGCAATCCAAATGGTGTTCCGTAATTTTGTGTTTTAATATACCTTCTGCCAAAGGGGATCTACAAATATTCCCTAAGCATACCATCAAAATTCGTAAATGTTTTCTTGAATTCATACTATATGAAGTAAAGTTATGTGACTGTTAAAAAAATACTAATAATATTTTTTCGTAACGTTTTTTTAGCGAATTTGATTAGTAATAAAGAAGGATTTTATGATAGGCATCAAAGAATATGATATTGATGTTACACTATTAAATGTATAGATAGAAATAATGAACTATAATCAACTTGATTTACAGGATACTATTGTCGCACTAGCAACACCTCAGGGTGTGGGTGCTATTGGTGTAATTCGTCTATCGGGGACGGCAGCTATTACGATTTGTGATAAAGTGTTCAAAGGCAAGAACTTACAAAAACAAGCTACACATACCGTTCATTTTGGCACAATACGTGACGAAAATGGTATTATTATAGATGAAGTTTTAGTTACAATTTTCATTGCTCCAAAGTCTTATACCCGTGAAAACGTGGTAGAAATCTCTTGCCATGGCTCGCCTTACATACAGCAGCAACTCATTGAACTCTTTATTCGACAAGGGGCAAGAATGGCAAAACCTGGGGAATTTACGCTAAGGGCTTATTTAAATGGTCAGTTAGACCTGTCTCAAGCCGAAGCCGTAGCAGATTTGATAGCCTCCAACTCTGAAGCGGCACATGCGATGGCGATGCACCAAATGCGAGGTGGTTTTTCTGCTGAGATTCAACAGTTAAGAACGCAATTGATTGACTTTGCTAGTCTAATTGAGTTGGAATTAGATTTTGGAGAAGAAGATGTAGAATTTGCCAATCGAGACGATTTACGAGATTTAATTTTAAAAATACAAGCCCTAATTCGTCGCCTAACGGATTCTTTTAAATTGGGAAATGTACTCAAAAATGGTGTAACTACCGTCATCGCAGGTCGCCCAAATGCGGGAAAATCTACTTTACTCAACGCTTTACTCAATGAAGAACGAGCCATTGTTTCCAATATAGCAGGTACAACTAGAGATACGATAGAAGAAGTATTAAACATACAAGGCGTTCAATTTCGCCTCATAGATACCGCAGGTATTCGAGAAGCGACTGACCAAATAGAAGCCATTGGTGTACAAAAAGCGTATGAGCAAATTAAAAAGTCATCTATACTTGTGTATGTTTATGATGCTATGACTTTGGATGAACCTGAGATTGTAAAGGATTTAGAAAAGCTCCATCAAGAAGGACTCACCACGATTGTAATTGGTAATAAAATGGATATTGTCTATTCCTTACATGATAATCCTTATCACCACAAACAGCAACGTTACTTTGATAATGGCTGGAACAAGCTTATTAAACCCTATAGAGAAAAGCATAAATTTCTATACATTTCTGCACACAATAGCGATCAAGTGCAAGAGGTTAAAGCTGCCTTATATCAAGCCGTGATTGATGGCAATATCAACACCAATAACACCATTGTCTCCAACACCCGACACTATGCTGCTCTTCAAAAAGCGAATGAATCTTTAGATAGCGTGCTGCAAGGATTAGCGATGAATATTACAGGTGACTTTTTGGCTCAGGATATTCGCTATGCGTTGTCGTATTTAGGAGAGATTACAGGAGATGTGAGTGTTGATGATTTATTGGGAAATATTTTTGGGAAGTTTTGTATTGGGAAGTAGTTATTGATAAATTCAAATAACTACTCATAAGCTCTAATAATATAAAATGTTGTTTAATAGCTATTTAAGTGTGTATTTGTTTGTTAAGAGTTATCTGAATTATGATTTGTTTATTATATAATTTGTACCTTTTTTGTACCTCATTACTAAAGTTTGTATCTTGAAGTCTATTTAAGGTACAAATAGGCGAGATTATGGCAGTAGCTGACAGTCATTGACAGTATATGGCAGTTGGTGTCACTAAAAACAGGCGAGATTATTATGTCAAGTAATATTAGGATAAAGAAGGTTTGTGATCATTGCAATAAAGAATTTATTGCCAAGACGACTAGAACAAGATATTGTTCGCACAGATGTAATCAACGGCATTATAAAAAGCTTCAAAGAGAACTGAAAATTAAAAATGCTCCTCGAAAATCGAATAAGCCAACTAAAGTAGTACAGGAGATTTTAACCGCTAAAGATTTTCTCAATATCAAGGAAGCTGCTACCCTATTAGGGGTAAGTGAACGAACCTTTTATCGCTTAATGAAAGATGGAATAGTACCATATCGAAAGTTTGGAGGTAGAACTATTATTAAACGAAGTGCAATCAACCGTTTATTTGAATAATTATGACTAAAGTAAAACTTAGAAAAAAGTCTATTAGCGACGGAAGAGTTAGCTTATATCTTGATTTCTATCCTGCTATAGAACATCCTGATACAGGAAAATCCACTCGAAGGGAATTTCTAAAAATATACTTATTCGAGAAGCCTAAAACAACAGAACAAAGACAGCATAATAAGGAAAAACGCCAAATAGCTAATGCGATTCGTTCAAAGCGAGAGATCGCTTTACTCAATCAAAACTATGATTTTTTAAAAACAGATAAATCAAAAGGTAGTTTTATTAGCTATTTCAAAGGTTTAGTTGATGAACGAGAACGTACCAAAACCAATTATACAAGTTGGAATAGTACCTACTTATATCTGTACAGATTTACAGAAGGGCAGTTATCGTGTAAAAAGGTCAATCGTTCCTTTGTAGAGAAATTCAAAAGTTATCTATTGAATACTAATACTTTAAAAAGTAAGACTCAAAAACTCCATCAAAATTCCGCAAGTTCTTATTTCAATGTATTTAGAGAAGCGATTTATAAGGCTATTGATGATGAATTATTATCCGTTAATCCTTTGAAGAATGTTCCAACCATTAAGCAGATAGAATCTCAAAGAGAATATCTGGAAATTGAAGAACTAGAACGCCTCAGTAGTATTCCTTGTGATTATCCTGTTCTGAAAAAAGCCTTTCTCTTTTCTTGCTTGACTGGACTTAGAAAATCGGATATTGAGTCACTAACTTGGAAAGAAATTATCCACTCTAAAGAGCATGGCTATATGATTCGATTTCGCCAACAAAAAACTGATATTCCTCAAACTTTAAATATACCTTCTCAAGCAATTGTACTAATAGGAGAACGTCAAAGTAATGAGGAATTGGTGTTTAAGGGTTTTACGGAAATGGATATATATAAGCATCTACCCAAATGGATTAAAAAGGCAGGTATTGATAAACACATTACCTTTCATTGTGCAAGACATACTTGTGCAACTATTCATATCACTAAAGGCACAGACCTTTATATTGTCTCCAAACTATTAGGACATTCGAGTATAAAGCATACTCAAATTTATGCTAAAATTATTCCTACTAAGAAGAAGGAAGCCGTTGAGCGTTTGGAGGATATTAATATTAATTTGACTTAAAAAATAAATAATG
>CAYLSF010000685.1:0-4622 GCA_964385675.1 uncultured Saprospiraceae bacterium | reverse complement strand
GGTTTACTAGACATATTTATATATGATTTTAAACGAAAATACAAATTTTAGGGATGTTAAACAAGTTTCTATTGATGTGAAAATCAAGGTCTTTATTTTATCCTTAAATTGTAATTACTCTACAGGCGGTGGAGGAGGTGGTAAAGGAAAATTTAAAGGTAGCCATATTCTAAAAGGCATTTTTTTATGAAGTGATTCAACTTCTTTTTGACTGAGTTCACAAATAGACGATTTAAATTCATCTTGAGCTAACCTTTCTGCACAATGAAAGTAAGCATCAGTTAAAGCCTGTATATCAGCAATTAGACTATCTTGAGATAAAGTTTTATCATAAGTCAAACTAAAATTTGTTTCTTTTCTAGTTCGTTTTACCTCAGTAGGTTCGCCTTCGTACCATTGTTCCAATTTAGTTTTAAAATCATCACGTTTTATATAATCGCCCAACATTAAAACTTGATTGGCATCATTAATTAAAATAGGCAAGTTATAACGACTCCCTTTTACAAAAATTTCATCTGGACAATAGTTAAACACTTTAAAAGGAATAAGTGTAGCTGTACTCGTCTTAGCAATGATTTGATTTTTAAAATCAAACGGTACATAAAAAGTAGGGGAGTAGTTGCAGATAGAATCAAGATTCTCAAATTCTGAGGTTATTTGTTGAAGCATCGTTTCATTGGTATGGTTAAAATTTAATTCAATGATTGGGGCTTCTTTTTCTGTTTTTAATAAATCTTGTTGACTAGAACAGTAAAAGGTATTAGACTCACAGCTACTTAGAAAAACAATACTGATGATAAGATAAGCGATATGGTGTAGTGTTGACATATTAAAATAATTTTAAAGTGATGGTGTCAACAAATATAGGGGTTCTACATTCATTCAAAAAAGTAAAGGGATAAATACTAGATTTATCCCTTTACTTTTCCAAAGTATCTAATGTTCAACTACTTCAACAACTTCTCAATCGCCTTCTTCACCTTCCCCGCCGTAGGACTCGTAATCGAATAATAATAATCGACTACTTTTCCTTCTTTATCAATCAAATATTTATGAAAATTCCACTTAGGCGTAGAATTTACTTTTCCATTTAACTTCTTAGAAGACAAGAATTTATATAAATCAGTCGCTTTACTGCCTTTGACGTGTACTTTATCGAAAATAGGATAGTCCGCCTCGTAATTTAACACACAAAATTGCTCTAAGGCTTCTCCTTCTAAAGGTTCTTGTCCACCAAAATCATTGGAAGGGAAAGCTAATAATTCAAAACCTTGATCTTTATATTCCTTATATAATTTTGTCATAGCATCTAGTTGTGGTGTAAATCCACATTTTGAAGCCGTATTGACAATTAAGACAACTTTATCTTTGTATTGTGATAAAGGCACATCATTGCCTTTGGTATCTTTTACTGTAAATTGATGGATAGATTGACTCATTATTATTTATTATTAAGTTTAGTCCCGATAGCTATCGGGAAAGGTTTAAGGAAAATATTGAACCCTAAACCTTATACCTTAAATCTTGTACCTCTTTTAAACAGCTTAGACTAGATTTGGTTCTTTTGCAGCTTGAAAAGATAAGACTTCGTCATATTCCTTTTTGAACGCACCCATATCACGCCACATATCTGATTCAGAATGATTGAATAGTTTTGCTAATTCGTTAGCAAAAAATGGATACCATTTATCTAAAGTATCTCTTTCAAAATAGAGCTTTCCTGTACGACGAATTAGAAAGTCATTCAAGTTATTAACCATTTCATAATGAACGCCATACCAAATCTCAGCAGCTAAAATGCGTTCGGTAGGGTCTTGAAAGTCCGTATAATATTCAAACGCCTTTTCAATGATGACATCTGTATTCGTACCGTAACGATAAACCAAATCTTTGACTTGTTGAGTTGTTGCTCCAATTTGTTTAGCTTCTCCTATTCTACGCACTAAAAACTGTTCTACGGCTTCTTGAGACTCAAAATCACCACCACTTACTTTTAAATTCTTGGTGACGCAGTCTTTAATATTATCATAATCGGTATGTTTTTCTTTCAACTGTTTAACGGCTACGTTGACAACTCTTTCCGCCATTTTACGGTAGCCTGTTAATTTTCCACCTGCTATAGAAATCAAACCTGATTTAGAATAAAAAATCTCATCTTTTCGGGATAATTCAGAAGCAGATTTTCCTTCTTCATAGATTAGAGGACGCAATCCTGCCCAAGTTGAAATCACATCTTCCGTTTCAAGATTGACAGACGGGAACATATAATTTGCAGCTTTTAGGACATAGTCGACATCTTTTTGTGTGGCAACAGGACGATTAATATTTTCATTATAAACCGTATCCGTTGTACCTACATAGGTAATTCGACCTCTAGGAATGGCAAAAACCATTCGACCGTCTTCTTCCACATCAAAATAAACCGCTTGTTTAATAGGCAATTTTTCATGGGGTACGACAACATGAATTCCCTTAGTCAATTGTAAACGTTTGCCTTTTACGCCATCCGTATCAATTCCTCGTAAAGAATCCACCCAAGGTCCTGCCGCATTGATGATGGATTTTGCTTTGATTTTGTGTTTCGATTTACCAATATTATCTTGGATAATTGCTCCTGAAACATAACCATTATCATAAGTAAATTCAACGACTTCTGCGTAATTAATGCAGTTAGCACCATGCTGAACAGCAGATTTCATATTCTCAATGGTCAATCTAGCATCATCTGTTCTGTATTCATAATACAAGCCTCCACCTTTCAAAATATTATTTCTCAATAAAGGCTCTGCTTTTGCCGTCTGTGCCTTATTGAGCATAATGCGTTTCTCATCATCTTCTACGCCTGCTAAAAAATCATATACCCAAAGTCCTATCGAACTGGTAAACTTTCCTAACGAGCCTTTTTCAACAATCGGTAATAACATGCGTTCAGGAATCACGATATGCCTAGCATTTTGATGAACAATTGCTCGTTCTGTCCCTACTTCTCTTACCAATTGTATTTCTAGTTGCTTTAAATACCGTAGTCCTCCATGAATCAATTTGGTAGAACGACTACTGGTTCCCCAAGCAAAATCATGTTTTTCTACCAAAGCTACTTTTAGTCCCCGAGTTGCAGCATCTAGGGCGATACCCGCTCCTGTAATTCCTCCGCCTACCACCAATAAGTCGTAGGTTTCTTGTGTCATTTCTTGTAAACGGTTAGTTCGTTCTAATGCTGAAAAGTTTTTCTTAGTCATCTATTTTTCGACTTTCGATAATCGACCTTGTCTGCTGATAAGCAGGTTTCGACAATTGAAGTTTTAGCTTCACTTATCCATTTTCGACCATCTAATTTTTTAATGCCTTTAGTTTATCTATTGCCTAATACTTAATTAAACGAAAATCATTTGATAATTGTAATTATGTATGTACAAAAATCTTACTATTATCAAATTGTTGCGTTAATCTTATATTAATTTTTGCTAATATCAATAATCTAAAACGTTTCTAACTTAATAGAGTCATGTAAATGATAAACTGTACTTTAATCCATAAAAAACTTTGATTTATCCTTTTATTTAGTTTGACAATTGAAGATTAAGTTACTTTGGATTATTGTCATTTGTAAAAATTAAAGCACGTTTCATGTCAATACTAGCTACAACCAATTTAACCAAGAAATATGGTTCGATCACGGCTGTCAATCAATTGTCTCTTTCAATTCAAAAAGGAAATATTTATGGAATTTTAGGCCCTAATGGAAGTGGGAAAACCACGACTTTAGGAATGATTCTAGGAATTATTCATCCAAACAGTGGATCTTATGAATGGTTTGGTGGACAATATAAAGATCATCATGCAAGACAAAGAATCGGGACGTTATTGGAAACGCCTAATTTCTATCCTTACATGAATGCGTTGCAAAACCTCAAAATAGTCGCTCACATCAAGAAAGTTAAAAATCCACCATATCAAGAATTATTAGAGTTGGTTAATTTATATGAACGTAGAAAATCGCCATTTAAAACTTTTTCCTTAGGAATGAAACAACGTTTGGCGATTGCTGGAGCAATGATAGGGGATCCGGATGTTTTGATTTTCGATGAGCCAACCAATGGACTAGATCCACAGGGGATAGCAGAAGTTCGTAAAACGATTCAAGAAATTGGCAATAGAGGAAAGACCATTATTATGGCAAGTCATATTTTGGATGAAGTAGAGAAAATTTGCTCCCATGTAGCTATTATTAAAAAAGGAAATCTACTTGCTACAGGAACAGTCGGTTCTATTATATCCAATGATAAGACAATTGAAATTGCGGCTAAAGATTTAACAGCATTGTATAAATTGCTGAATCAGCAAAAGGGCATTCATAAAATAGATGCGGATAACAATATTTTAACGCTAAGTGTAGAACCCAATATTCAAACCGCAGATTTAAATCAATTGGCTTTTCAGCATAATATAGTTGTGCATTATTTGGTAGAAAAACAGAAAAGTTTAGAGGCAGAGTTTTTAGAAATTACGGCGGATCAGTAGGCAGTTTGCAGTGAGCCATTTTTATCAAATATTAATCACAATTATAATTATCCAAATTTTACAATCACACAATTAATGATACATCTTCTTCAATTAGAATG
>CAYLSF010000684.1:0-4638 GCA_964385675.1 uncultured Saprospiraceae bacterium | reverse complement strand
AGGGTTTGCAGTGGCCTAAAAGAAATTATGCCACATAGCGTGGCACAATTTCTTTTAGGTTCTAGTATGTAGATAATTATAGACTTAAAGTGTCAAAATTGAACAAATGAATAAAGTAACCAAATACAAAAAGACAATACGTCAACTCTTCAAAACCTTTGCAGAAAAGTCTAAGCCTTCTCAAAAAGATGCGATTTTACAATTGGCAATGGATGATGAAACAGGGCAGTATTTAATGGTGCATAATGTTTGGTTGGATCAAAGACGCAATTATGGTTGCTTTTTGCATTTGAGTATTCGGAATAATAAGATTTATGTAGAATATGATGGAACTGATCCTGGGTTTACCTTAGAATTATTGGAAGCGGGTATTCCTAAAGAAGATATTGTTTTAGCATTTCATTCGCCTGTTAAGCGACCTTATACGGGGTTTGCGGTGGCTTAATGTTAAATATTTACAGCACTCAAAAAGCCTATTGTAATTACTTTCAATAGGCTTTTTGAGTAATAACACAAAACTTCCAATCAATGTGGGTTATAAGGAAAATTAGTCCATGGCAAGAGCGAGATAAATTCTACTCAAAAGGTAATCCCGCTATATTTGTAGGAACAGATAAGGATATAGTATTTTATAAAAAACGAGAATTGGAGGCAGAAGAATTATGGTCAAATCCATTACCCAACCTATGGGAATATTGGGATGTGGATAGGTCAAAAGAGATGATAAAACTGAATACCTATTTAATTGAAAAACACGACTTTCCAATTTTAAATAAGATACCTGATGATGAAAATTATGATTTGGAAGTAGATGATATCAAACATGGGTTATACCCCGACAAGCGATTTACAGATGCCGATTTACTGCAAATGCAAGATTTTATTGAGCTCTATTATTTTAAAATGATAGAAGTAACAGAAGTCGGTAAATATGTATTAGTAGCCGATCCGTATGTATGTGCAGGATTTATAGAAGATATTGAATTTAAAATATTTGAAACCAAACAAGAAGGGGAGGCATATTTAAATGAAATTGGAATAGAAGATGGATTGGAGATAGTTGAAATAATATAGTATCTTAAAGTATGATATTTCAAACTGCTATCAATAAAATTCTACTTCAACCCAAGCAATTATTTCTACTAGATGGTTTTGGGGCATTGCTTTCTGCTTTTTCTTTAGGAGTTGTTTTAGTACAATTAGAATCGCTATTCGGTATTCCTCCAAATGTACTCTATATCTTAGCAGTCTTACCTTGTTTTTTTGCAGTATATGATTTTTACTGCTATTTCAAAATTGAGCGAAAAATTGGATTCTTTTTAAAAGGGATTGCGTTTGTCAATTTGGGGTATTGTGTATTGTCGCTTGGTTTTGCTTATGTACATCAAGAAAGTATTACCACTTTGGGATGGACTTATATTATACTAGAAGTTTTGATTGTAGTGTATTTAGCAATACTTGAGATAAAAGTCGCTAATTATTTGAAAGTTAATTGAATAGAAGTGAAGAATTTAATTTTACGTAAAATAGAATTAACCGATTGTCAAGTCATTAGTGATGCTTTTGCAACTCAAGGTTGGAATAAGCCTGTGGAGCAATATGAACGTTATTTTCAATATCAAGAAAGTGGGGAGCGAGATATTATTATTGCGGAATATGAAGGTAATTTTGTTGGATATTTGACGATTAAATGGACTTCTGATTATTTACCTTTCCAGCAGAAAAGTATTCCAGAGATTGTTGACTTTAATGTATTGAAAAAGTATCAACGACAAGGAATTGGTACACAATTGATGGACGAAGCGGAACGCCGCATTACAGTAGTATCTAATTATGCTGGAATTGGATTTGGAGTATATCAAGATTATGGAGCGGCTCAAGTTTTGTATATTAAGCGAGGTTATATCCCTGATGGAAATGGACTTGTCATAGATTCTACGCCTGTAAAGCCTGGTAGTACCATTAGAATAGATGATAGTGTTGTGTTTTGCCTAACCAAGAAATTGAGATAAATGGAATTAAATCTATTGACTAGTTTATTAGCACAAAAAACAAATGAAGGGTATAGTCTTGAAATTATTGAATCTGCTGAAGAACGATTAAATCTTCAATTTCCACCTGCTTTAAAGGTGTTGTATTTAAAATTTGGAAAAAATGCTATTGTTAATGGTCATCATTACTTGATTCCACCACAGCATTTGGCTTACTATAAGCAAAATGAAATCACCTTTTATTCCGAAAATCAATCTTGTGGAGCTTGGACGATCCGATGGGCATCGGATTTTTCGAGCATTGAAATTTATAATATAGATGACTTTAGCGTATTTGCGTTAGAGGAAACCGATTTGGATGTCTTTTTAGTCAAGATGTGTATTCAATATTTTCCATCGTATTTATATGCTTATCAATACACTAGTTTTGAGTTTGATGAATCAGATGAGCGAATAATTCAAGGATATTTTGGGCAACCTAAATCTGTTAATTGGTATGGCGATAACTCAATACAATACTTTTGGGACTCTATTGATAATATGGTGATACTGAGTGATTTTGATAAACGAATTCGAGTTTATATTTATACCAAAGATAAGATAGTGAATGAAGGACTAAGATATAAACTTAAAGCAAGAGATTGGAAAAAGGGATATGACAGTACGAGGAGTAAACAGTACTTAGAACGAATTCTGTGCTATGATGACGAATTAGAAGAATTTAGACAACGTCAGTCTCAAAAGTCCAAACCCATAACTAAGAATGATTTACCTTTTTAAAAAATGATATTTTTAGTTAGGAAATAGGCCATTAAAAATCACTAGAAACGTTAAATCAATGAAATACCCCTTTTGTCGTAAAATTTAATCCCTTTACAGAATACCTACCTTTTATACGCAGCACATTCCTTATTTTAGCGATGTTATTAATAAAGAAATGATTAAAACTCAAATATCAACTATGAAACATATAACATACCTATTATTGATTTTAACCTTGGCTGTGGTGAGCAGTTGTTCAAATGACGATGAAGGAGTTGATACCTGCTCACCCAATAGCATTAATGATCCGGCTACTCAAATAGGGTGGATCAATCAAATGATAATTGATAATGCTAACACACAAGACGATGCTCAAATTCTATGTTATGAATACAATGGAGGATTAGTCTTTTTAGTGGATCTGTGTGTGAATTGCAATAATGGATTTACAGTATATGATTGTGATCAAGCGACAGTTTGTAGCAATGACCAAAACGGTAATGATTCTTGTGCAAACTTGATAAATGGATTTACAAATGAAATAGTTGTTTGGCGAAATTTTTAGAAAATCTGTAATGCTTAATCACAGTTGAATCAGTCAAATACACATTTCATCAATTAAAATTAACGGTTCGATCAATTGACTTAATAATTGTTAAAAACATATATTATTTTTGTTAAAAATCAATTAAATTCAAAAGGCAACATCAACATTTAACAATCTGATTTCGTCTTATTATTAACCATTTTATTTTAAATTTTAAAAAAGTCGCTTTTTAGGGGTGACATTTTCAACAATAACGGTATTAATATATAGAAACACTATTTAAATCATTGGTTAGGAAAATCGCCACTAGTCAAAAGTTTTCAAAACCAATTGTACAAACGCACTAAAACAATGATACAACTAAATGAAAATCAGGCTAATTGGATAGCAGACTTGCTAGAGAAAGGACACATTCACTACGAAATGACTGATTACTTTTTTAATAATGCTTCTTATAATAATGGAGAATTTGTAGTAGAATTTGAAAATCGTAGAGCCAAAGAAGTAAAAATTAATCGTTATAACAGAGAACAATATGTAGCTGAATTAATGAATCAACCAAAGACGAGTTTTAAACGTTTTTTGGTTCGTTATGATATGGCTGCCTAGTATATTTGATAAAGAGATAACTTAATAAGTGAAAAGCCTGCATACAAAATGTATTGCAGGCTTTTTCAATTTAAATTGAGTTAGCTGGTTATGATTAAAATTTGATTTTCTTATCGTCCCAGAGAAATTAGATCATCATGACCTTGATGAATTATCTCTGGATTATGTCTTTTAAAAGGAATTGTTATGTTATCTGAATATAAATTGAATACATCCTGCTGATTCATCCACATATCACCAAAAGCAGCTAAACTGCATCGCAAAAAAGGTGTTGTGATAGAGTCAACACGCTTCACTTGAGGTTTTGGAATGAAAAACACCAAGTTGATAGATTCTAGAAAATAAGCCTCACTATTTCCAAATTCAAAAGAATTAACCCGTGCTGCTTTATTATCTTCCATAGCTGCATAAGCTAATAAATCGGTTTCATCCATATAATCCTCCATTCTTTCTGGTATATCTGATTTTTTACCCTTAGTCGCTACTTTTTCTATGGACTTGGATGGTTTGGGCAATTTTTTAACTACTAATAATTTAACTTGATTTAAGCTATCTTGTAGTCTAGCTTCATCTTCGCATTCTGGTCGATCGCACAATGGCGTTGTTGGTGTAGCAGTAATCTTAAATTGCCCAAACACAGGCACAGCTAACAGCACTAGTGCTATGAGTGTAAATAGTCTCATCGTTATTTTTAGGTGAAAATTAGTTAGTTATTTGTGACAGTCTAGG
>CAYLSF010000683.1:0-4642 GCA_964385675.1 uncultured Saprospiraceae bacterium | reverse complement strand
TAAAACAGTAAGACAATAAGACCATTAAATCAATTCCCTACAAGAACGATATAAATCTTGCCAGCCTGATCTATTTTTTACCACAGTTTCGAGGTATTCTACCCATGCCACTTTGTCTTGACTTGGATCTTTTACGATTGCCCCTGTAATACCTGCTGCCAAATCTGGTGCTTTTAATAATCCGTCCCCAAAATGTGCGGCTAAAGCTTGTCCACTATTAATAACAGAAATAGCTTCTGCTGTACTGAGGGTTGCAGTTGGTACTTTTAGTTTAGTACGACCATCTTCTGTTACACCATTTCGTAATTCTCTAAAAATGGTCACTAGTCGTTGGATTTCTTTGACAGGTGCTAACTCGGCAGGTAATTCTAATACTTTTCCAATTTTATCTACCCTCGTTTTTACAATTTTTACCTCCTCCGCTTGTGTTGCTGGAAGCGGTAAAACCACTGTATTAAAACGACGCTTTAAGGCACTAGATAAGTCATTCACGCCTTTATCTCTATCATTTGCCGTGGCAATTACATTAAACCCTCGTACCGCTTGTACTTCCATATTTAATTCAGGTACAGGCAATGTTTTTTCCGAAAGGATGGTAATCAGAGTATCCTGTACATCAGATGGAATACGGGTCAATTCCTCAATTCTCGCAATCTTTCCATTTTCCATGGCGTGCATCAAAGGGCTAGGTACAATGGCATCAGGTGAAGGACCTTTGGATAACAATTGTGCATAATTCCACCCATATCGCAAAGCATCTTCATTCATACCTGCTGTGCCTTGCACTAACAAAGTTGAGTTACCAGAAATCGCTGCGGCTAAATGTTCAGACACCCAAGTTTTCCCTGTTCCTGGAATACCAATTAATAATAAGGCTCTATCGGTTGCCAAGGTTGCTACGGCAACTTCTACAATTCGACGTTTACCAAAATACTTAGGTTCTACCTCAAATCCATTCTCTAGTTTTCCACCCAATAAATAGGTCACAACTGCCCAAGGCGACATTGCCCAATTCGTCGGTTTAGGCTTATTATCAATGGCTTGTATGGCTTCTAATTCTGCTTTAAAAGCCTCTTCCGCATGTGGTCTAAGTTGGTTCATTTGTTATGTGTTGACGTGTTGATGTACTGACGTGTTGATGTTTGAACCTAATCATCAGTCACCAACCACTATTTTCTCAATTCAATTATCATCATTTTACGAAATTGGAGGATATTCAAAAATTGCTGAATTTCCTTTTCCCAGCTTGACCAAATTCTAGAATCAATTGGCCAATCTTTCGAGAGTTGTGTGTATAAATTTGGATTACATTGATAGGCTGCTTTTTTCAAAATACCTCTGTAATGCCATCCATTCCAATATCGAGAACTTTCCATGGCTAACCAATTTTTTAAGTTTTCAATAAATAAAATTGTTAATCGGTTATTCCATTGGTGAGGATTGGATTTTAAAAGTGTGGTAATTGGATCTGTTTCTTCCAAAAGTCCACCAATTCCTTCCAATCCATTCGCTGCAATTTTATTAAAAACAGGCTTTGTTAAATTTTCTAATAAAGGATTCACTTTCAATTGTGTCCATCTTTGCTTTCCTTTAGAATCTAGCCAAAAAGATAATAGCACATCCATCCAATTTTCATCTTGATGTAAAGCCGTTGCTTCCATCACCGCTTGTATCAACAACTCTGCGTAATCATCTGTTCGTACAAAAATTTGAAGTACCTCTCTAGCCGATTTACCAAAATAGGCTTCCCACCATTTGGGTGGAATCATCGCTATCATTTGACCGATTCGTCCTACTTTTAGTCCTCCTCTAAACCACTGACTCCGGGGATCGATGTCGTCTCTAATCATGCTACTATCCAACTCATCAGGTGGGTTTAACTCTAATTTTTCTTTTTTGAAAGAACGGGTTTTAACCGTAATATACTTTTCAACTCGTTCACACATTCGGGTAATTAGCCCAGAACCTTCAATTTTTGCCAATAACTGAGCAGCAGGTTTTCGTATTTCTTTTCGGCTCGAATTCAATAAATTTTCTAAAAAGGGTTCATCTGATTTAGATAAATTGATATTTAGTTTTTTTAGAAATGTTGCCTTATCTGTAATAGATTCTGTGTCCCAAGTGCTTTGCAATAGCGTTATCGCTTCCGTCGGATTTGATTGTCGTACTAACTCTAATATCTTTAATCGCTTTTTCTTCCCAGCAACCGCCCATTCTGATTGGTTTGGTTTTCTGAATAACATCTTCCATCTTGAGTTCAGACTTGCTAACCAAAGTCCTTTTGCTCCCAAAACCGGTTCTACGATATGGACTAACTCTTTTTTTGTTTTACACTTTTCCAATACATCAGGAATCGTCTCATCGGGTAAATACAATTCTTGATTTGCCATTTCTACCAAGAACTCTTGCATCGCCATTTCGTATGTTCCATTCAAAATCAAGCCCCAATGTTGACAAGAGTTTGGGCTACAAATTTTACGCTCTACATTTGGAGCAGAGGGAGGTAGCCCTCCTGTGCGTTCTGTTTGAGGTAACGCTATTTTTTGAAAAGGTGCATAAAATGCAGCCGCTTGTAGCAAGGTTGCAGTAGGTGAGCTTTCTGTTTCTATCCCATTCCCTCGCAATTCTTCTACCACCGATTCAGATAACTTTCCTCTATCTGTTCCTAGCAATGCAATATTCACCAAACTTTTCCAAGTGTTTTTCATGTTCTTAGTGGTTAGTGGCTAGTGATTAGTGGTTAGTTTTAATAACCGACAAATCACTCACCTCTATTTTTTATTTGACTTGGATTTTTCTAAATAATTGATGTATCCATTTAAAAGTTTCATACATTCATCATGTTGTTTTTTACCATCTTCTAATATTTCTGTTGAAATATAATTTTCATCAAAAGCGGTAATTAGATGTTCTAAAGTCTCAGCTAGCGATCCTTTAGAATATCTACAAAACTTCATATTATCTTGATAATAATGTCTTCCATATCCTTCTGCTATATTTGCTGTAATTGAACGAGAAGCATCTAAGATTTGTGCGGTTAACAAATATTGCTCATTCTTAGGAAAATATTGTTTTACAATTTTTGAAACCCACTTTCTAAAAATTCGACACTTTTTATACACTTTTAAATCTGTAAAATTCCCAAAACTCATCGCATTGATTTTTAAACTAACCACTAACCACAGATCACTAGTCACTAAGTTCAATAAACCTTCCCTCAAAACAAGCACTCAACGGCACTAGAATATCCCCTGTCCATTCGCCAAATATTTCAATAGGTTTTCCGCCACTAATGGCTAGTAGTTTCCAGCCAATGAGTTTTGTATTTTGAACGGGTATTTGAATGTTATCCTCATCAACCAAAAATAACTTATCGTCTTCCATGATAGGCGTAACGCCAGAGATTAGACAAGGATAATCCAGTAACCACGGATTCTTACTTATAGCCATAGCGTATTTATCCATCAACTTGGATAAGCTATAATTTCCATCAAAAGAGGTAATAAAAGTATCTGACGGTTTTTGATTTACGACTTCACAACGAATTGGCAAAGTCCCAGGATAATAAACGACTTCACCTTCAAACGACATCCCTTTAGCAAAATGATTTTGAAAACCAGCTCCTCCAAATGCAAAATCTAACAATAACGCTGGGCGGCCAGTATTGCTTCCCCAAAGCCAAACCCTCCGAAAAGTCAATCTATCGTTAACAGGATCCGTTCCTTCCATTTTCCCCAAGATCAACCAATTATCTTTTACTGCATTATTGAGATCGAGTTCTTCTTTTTTTACATTAATGCCTCCAATCATTTTCAATTGAGTTTGAAAATCTTCAGGCAACTTATCTAATCGCTTAAAAGCCTGTGCAAAAAGATACATTTCTCCAAACACTGCTAAAGTTTGCTCTATCCAGTTTTCTTGATAACCAATCATTAAAGGCAACTCTCGTAGTCGATTTGCCATTCCTTTAAGCTGTGCATCTTGCATTCGCTTTGCAATAGCTTCGCAAATACTGTAAGCATCCTTTTCTAACGACACTAAGCCTTGCCGTAGAATATCTGCCATCCAAACTTCTAAGTCTTGTAAGCCTTCTTGCATTCGCTTAATGCGTTTGTTCGCTGTTGCTACTTTTTTGGCGGCTGCTTTTGCTAATTCTTCTTCTGATTTAGTTTTTTCAGGCTTAGGTGCAGCTTTTGAGGCTCTTTTTTTTATCCATTCCCCTATTGTTCCAGTAGGTTCATCTATGCGAAAACCATCTGTACCATTGACATACAATAAGAGTAACCCTAAAGCATGTTTACATGGAAATTGACGACTTGGACAAGAACATTTAAAGGCAGGGCCATTTAAATCAACAGCCGTTTTATAAGGATTTTTCCCACTACTTTGGCACTCTCCCCAAATTGCAGTACCATTACTAGCCAAGTTATTCCACTTTCGGGTAGTTGCTAAACTTTTTCCTCGTTTAGCAGCATTAGCATTGGGTGCAAATGATAAAACTTGTTGCTCTGTCCAGTTCACAATAGTTTACAATTTTTAATCACAATTTGATGGTGTAAATCTACAAAAAAGACGCTATAAACAACAAAATATTTTAAACTTTTTGTTTAAAAAAAACCAATTTGTATTTTATTTGATTACA
>CAYLSF010000682.1:0-4646 GCA_964385675.1 uncultured Saprospiraceae bacterium | reverse complement strand
CACATCAATTCTAGTGTTAATAGGGATTTTATCATTTACATATTTACAAAATGATACATTTCATCCGCTCTTTAAAGAAATTAATAATCAGCTTGAAAAGTATGAGCAACATTATGTTTATGAAAAGGTATATGTTCAGTTGGATAAACCAATGTATAAACCAAGTGAACGAATTTGGTTAAAGGTAAATATTTTGGATGCCACAACTTTGAAACCCTCAAAGAAGAGTGAAATCGTTTATGTAGAATTATTAAATCCCAAAGGTGGCGTAGTTCAAAAAATTAACCTTTTAGTCTATGACGGACAAGCTTCAGGTGATTTTTTATTAGAAGATAATATGGTAGGTGGAATTTATACCATTAAAGCCTATACCAATTGGCAAAAAAACACTAACACCTTTTTTGAGAAAACGATTACGGTTGAAAATACCGTATTACCTAATTTAATCATGAAAGTTGATTTTGATAAAAAATCATATAGTCAAGGTAGTAATGGCATTGCTAAACTTAATATTCAAACACTAAAAAATCAACCTTTAGCAAAAACAAAGTTGATGTATTCCATTTCAGTCGATGGTAAGAAAATCAAAACTAAAAAGGCGAAAACCAATTCAGAAGGACGAGTTAATTTAGCATTTGATTTACCGAATACTTTAAATTCGACAGATGGACTTATCAATATTCAAATTCCTTATCAAGGGCAGACAGAATCCTTTAACAAAACCATTCCTATTGTACTGAATGATGTGGATATACAGTTTTTTGCAGAAAGTGGTAATTTCTTAATTAACTCGACCAATCAAATTGCCTACAAAGCATTAAATGAATTTGGAGCCCCCGTAGCGGTAAAAGGAAATATTTATGATGGAAAAGGAGAAGTCGTAAGTGAATTTCAATCCTACCATGATGGAATGGGAAGTTTTGGACTTCGCCCGACTCGAAAAGAACAATATTATGCTAAGCTCACTTATCCTAAAGGGATTATGAAAAAGTATAAATTACCCAAACCTCAAAAGAAAGGAGCGATTATTAAAATCAATGAAATTCAACCGAATGAAATTGATTTATATGTAGAGCATCCAGAAAATGATACTTTATTTTTAGTTGCTCAATCAGGTGGTAATATTTATTACGAACAAGTTATCAATCCTTACCCAGCGGAAGCGATTACCTTTCAAGGGATTCGGATAGAACAACCCTCAAATGTTAATTTTAGCCATCAAGTCTATGTGCCACTGCAAGATGCCCCCATAGGTATTAGTAAAATCACCATTTTCAATCGACAAAAACAACCGATTGCAGAGCGATTAGTATTTGTCAATACCGATAAAAAACTCAATGTCAAGATAGAAACGGATAAACCAGCGTATCAAAATCGGGAAAAAGTAAAAATGAAAATCACTGTGAAAGATGAAATGGACAAACCTGTGCAAGGTCGGTTTTCATTAGCAGTAGCGGATGATAATTTAATCACTTTTGCAGATGACAGACAAGGACATATTTTATCCAATTTACTCTTAGAATCGGAATTGAAAGGAGAAATCGTAGATCCCAATTTTTATTTTGAATCGCCAAAATATGATGATGGAGTCAATCGAAAAATTGCATTAGATTTATTGATGCAAACACAAGGCTGGAGAAGGTATGATTGGGAGGTTATTCAGAAAGGGGAGTTGGAGGACTTAAAATACGAAGCGGAAAAGAAAATTATTGCAGGAACGGTTAAATATCAAGGTCAAATCTTAGAAGGAGCTACTGTTAGTATAAAAGAATTGAATTTAACTACAAAATCGGATAAAAATGGATGTTTTCAGTTTGAAAACATTGATTTATATAAGCCTTATACCCTAAACGTAAAACATGAAAATAAATTAATCGGCATTACTAAAATAACGAGTTATGATACGAATATCCAAAAGTTCTTACCAGAATACGGAAAAGTGATAGATCCGAGTGGTGACCCATTAATAGCAGCATCCATCATAATAAAAGGTACAAATAGAGGAGTGACTACAGATATTGACGGACGGTTTGATATACATGAATTATTATCTCAAACAGAAGATTTAGAAGATGTCACTTTAAAAATTGCTTATATAGGATATAATCCGTTAGAAGTGAATTTAAATGATGTCTTGAATCGAATGCAAAATGAGGCAATTATTTTTACATTAGAAGAAGGGATTGCCGTAAACGAAGTAGTAGTTGTAGGATATGGTACTTCAAAGGCAAAACGATTATTCAATAAAATAAAGGGGGGGCGAAAATCTAAAAGGTCAAAGTCAAAGGCTAAAAAGAAGCCGAAGATTGCTAAAAAGAAGCAGGTGAAAAAACAAAGCCAAACACTAGATATTGATGGTTTATCTGTAGTGTTGACTCAAAATAAAAAGGTTACTAAAAAGGACAAAAAACGTAAAATTTTAAAGACGATCTACCACAAACCCAAACAATTTTATGCCCCAAAATATGCTTCCAATCAACAACCCAAAACTAGAACAGATTTTCGTTCTACGCTCTATTGGAATCCTTATATACAAACCAATAGTAGGGGAGAGGCAACCCTTGACTTTTACACTTCTGACCAAACGACAACCTTTCGAGCAACGTTAGAAGGCGTAAGTCCGAATGGAAAAATTGCACATCAAACCCATAAGTTTGCCATGATTTTGCCATTTAGTTTGCAAGTGCAGTTTCCTGAAAATTTAGTATCAGGAGATAGATTTCAATTGCCTGTAAGAATTGAAAATAATACGCAAGTAGATGTTGTTGGGCAAATAAAATTGAATCTTCCACCTACAATGAAATTATTATCAAAATTACCAAAGAAGGTTATAGTCAATGGAAATAGTCATAAAGTATTACCCTTAATATTTGATATTCAAACGGATAAAATCGTAAAAGAAGATTTAGTTATACAATTTATATCTGATGAAAAAGAGGATAAAGTACGAAAAACCATACAATTCCTCCCCAAAGGGTTTCCTGTAGAAATGACCTTTTCTGGGCGTAATGATGAGAAAGCAAACTTTGATTTCACGGTAACGAATAGCATAGAAAATTCAATTAATTTACGGGTAGAAACCTATCCAAACACCTTATCGGAAGTGTTATCTGGAATGGAAAAAATGTTGCGAATGCCATCGGGCTGCTTTGAGCAGACGTCTAGTTCAAATTATCCAAATCTGTTGGTACTCAAATATTTAAATGCTACAGAGCAAAGTAATCCTGCAATTGAACAAAAAGCCAATGCGTTTTTAAAAAAAGGGTATAAGCGATTAATAAGCTTTGAAGTAAAAGGCGGTGGGTTTGATTGGTTTGGAAGAGGTCCCGCTCATGAAGGCTTAACCGCTTATGGATTGATGCAATTTGTAGATATGAAAGCGGTGTATCCTGTTAAGCAAGCCTTGATAGATAGGACGGCAGAATGGTTGCTAAGTAGAAGAGACGGAAAAGGAGGTTGGAATATGGTAGCACATCATTATCATAGTTGGAATGGTAGTGAAGCCATTCGAGATGCTTACATTTCGTGGGCAATTTCTGAAACGCCCTATGCTTCCGAAATTCGCATTGAATTGGATAAAGTTTATGAAGATGCCATAGCGTCAGAAGACCCATATATTATGGCGTTAGCTGCTAATGCGTTATTGAATGTTAAAAATAAAAAAGCCAATGCGTTATTAGAGGATTTACTGCTTCGCCAACAGCAAGATGGTAGTTGGCAAGGACTCAAACATTCCATTGTACATTCAAGGGGAAAATCTCTACATATTGAAACGACAGCTTTGACGATGTTAGCCATGATTAAAGCAGGAATGATTGGTAAGAAATTGGAAAATGCCAACCAATTTCTTGCCCAATCCAGAAATGACTATGGTTTTGGAAATACACAATCGACGGTATTGGCTTTAAAAGCAATGATTGAATATGCTATTGCTTCTAAACGCCCTGCGGTTGATGGTTTTGTAAAAGTCCTATTGGATGGAAAAGAAATTGCGAAACAAGATTACACTGTTAATACAACATCCGATCTTATTTTTGAAAATATCGGTGAAGACATAACTGATGGAGAACATCAATTAACCATTGAGTTTAAAAATAAAATATCCGCTTTACCTTATGCAGCGACTTTGGAATATCAAACCAAACAACCGGCTTCGGCTAAAAAATGTCCATTAGAATTATCTACAACACTTTCTACGAATACTTCAAAACAAGGTGAATCGGTAAGAATGACGGTTCAAGTTAAAAACAGAAGCCTAAAAACGGAACAAAGCCCAACCGCAATTATTGGAATCCCATCGGGTTTACAATTGAATTTGCAACAATTGAAGCAGTATCAAAAACAGGGGAAGTTTGATTATTACGAGACTTTTAATGGGTATCTAGTGCTGTATTTTACAACAATGAAAGGTAAACAGACAGTTGAAATTCCATTGGACTTGAAAACACTTTATGCGGGCGATTATGAAGCCCCTGCTTCTGTTGCTTTTTTATATTATGAAAATGAAGATAAATATTGGGCAAAACCTGAGCGGTTAAAGATTTTGGAATAAAGACAGGATTTAAGATAGAACCCTTACCTAGTGATTATTGGAGCGGTCAAAGAATGGAATATAATTTTGAATACCTACTTAATAGAATACGGCA
>CAYLSF010000681.1:0-4648 GCA_964385675.1 uncultured Saprospiraceae bacterium | reverse complement strand
AGCAGATGAAGCGGAAACTCAAGCTGAGCCAGTAGAAGAAACAGAGCCAGAGGGTGAGGTAGAACCAGAAGGAGAAGTAGAAGAAACAGGTGAAGAAACAGAAGAAACTACTGAGGAGGGTTAATTTAGTTATTGGTTCTTAGTTATCGGTGACTATAAAATTTTGAACTGATAGATAAATACAAAAAGCCGTTGCAATGCAACGGCTTTTTTATGTTTAGATAATCTAATTATTTAGACATCATGATATTAGACGTTATGACATAACGTCTCTACTGTTTGATTAATTTTTGATTTAATACCTGCTCGTCAATGGTCAATCTTACAATATAACTACCCACAGGTAAATCATTGGTTTGTAAGGTCTGACGATGGTTTGCAGAAGGTTGACTACCTAAATTTTCTTCTAAAACCACTCTTCCCAATACATCTAAAATTTGAATATTGACATCTGCCTGTTCTGCTAAATTATATTCTATAATCAAATTATCCGCAAAAGGATTAGGGAAGATTTGAACTTGATAAGCTTCCTTAATTTCTTCTGTACTTACAGGCCAAGCCGTATAACTTGCATCGAATCCTCCAGCACGAATAGATTCATCCGATGCAAAAAGTACATACATTGCATTACCTGTAGAAGAAATATTTGATGGTACATTAGAACCTGTATAAGTTGCTAATTCAGGTGCATTTTCATCTACACCATCATAAACGACTACGAAGTCAAAATTCTCTTCTGTATCAAATGCGTCAAAATATAAGGTAACAGGGGAAGGAACAGCAGGCTGAATCAACCAACTACATTCTGAGCCATTTCCATAATCTTCTGTACCACTACCATCTGTGAAAGCTCCAGAATTACCAGTCAATGTTGTGTTTCCAGCACAGAAATTATTAGTAGCCGTGGTGTAGTAAGCCACAAAACCATTAGCCGTAACACCACCATCAGAGTAGAATTTTACAAACATAGAACCACCTGTAGAAGTTACAACAGGAGGAATAGCTGTTCCGTAAAATGTACCTAATAAAGGAGCAGAATCATCTGCACCATCATAAACTTCTACCGCGTCATAAATTGTCAAACCATCAGGAGAGGCAACTTCTAAATCAAATTGCGTGAATGTCAAAGAAATAGACGCTGCATTGTTCGGTTGAATTAACCATGTACAATTTGAGTTATTGAAATAATCTACATCATTTCCGTTACCATCTATACTTCCATCCGAAATAATATCTAAATCTTCTGTCATTACCGTATTACCACAGTAAGAATTACCACCCGTAGAAGTATAACTAGCGTCAAATCCACCTTGTGTTACCGTATTATCAGAAACAAATAAAACTAACATTGCTCCACCCGTAGAGGTCACGGCATTCGGAATATTTGTACCAGAATGATTTAATAAAACAGGATCGTTAGTAGATAATCCATCAAAGGCAATTACACCATCAAAGTTAGCTTCTGTATCAAAAGCACTAAAGGACAAAGTAATAGAGGTAGCTCCAGGAGGCTGAATCGCCCAACTACATTGTGCATTGTTGCCATAATTACTCGCTCCACTTCCATCCGAGAATGTACCACTAGCATCACTTAAAGTCGTTGTACCAGAGCAAAATGCCCCACCTGAAGTGGTATAATTAGCGTCCCAACCTTGTGCATTGGTATTCGCATCTGTAGCAAAGCGAACGAACATTGCTCCTGATGTGGACGTAACCGCATTGGGTAAGGTATTTCCAGTCCAAGCTAATAGTACAGGAGAAGAGGCATTTGGACCATCATAAACCGTTACGGTATCAAACCCAGATTCAGTATCAAAAGCCGTAAAGTTTAAAGTAATAGAACTTGCACCAGCAGGCTGAATTAACCAAGAACAATTTAAGTTGTCTTCATAATTTGCACTACCACTACCATCTGAGAAATTATCACTTGAAGCAGTTAATGTAGTCGTACCACTACATGCAGAAGTTGCAGAGTTGGCTAATCCTACGGCAAACCAAGCATTTTGAACGGCTGTAACTTGTGCAGACCCTACCCCAAATAAATCTTGTGCAGCTTGTACCGAACCGTTTACGGCATCAAGGTGATTAGAAGATTGTGTTAAATATACCGTTAAGTTACGATAAGCAATTTGTGTGGCATCATCCACTCCAATTCCAGTTACACTAAAAGCATTTCCTAAGTCATTTGTTCCACTTCCTCCATTTGCCAATAGGTAATACCAGAAATTTTGTACCCCACTATTAAAATGTACCCCACCATTATCAAAACTTGTATTATTTGGGTCTTTCCAGTGTGTACCTTGATAGGTGTCAGGTTGAGGTGATAAACCACTATTTGGATCAGACATAGAGCGTAAGTAGTTCGGAGCAACCATTGTGATTTCTTCCCCTAATGTCCAGTTTGCTGTAGCGGGTTTGGCAAAAAACTCAATAGCTACACCAAAAATATCTGCAAAAGACTCATTTAAGGCTCCCGATTCACCTTGATAAATCAAATCCGCAGAAGATGAAATCACCGCATGAGAAAATTCATGTCCTGCTACGTCAATACAAGTTAAAGCTGAAAATGTATTTGCTCCGTCTCCAAATACCATGATTTGATTATTTGGATCCCAAAAAGCATTTTCTAATCCATTGTCATAATGGACAAAACTACGAATCAATGCACCATTACCATCATAACTGTTTCTATTCAATTGAGTGCTGAAAAAGTCATAGGTTTTTTCCATGCCCCAGTGTGCATCTAGCCCTGCGTCAGGTTGAGCAGTTCCCAATGTAATCACACCTGAATTACCATTTCCACTATAGTTAGCACTACCTGCTGCACTAGCCGTAAAAGAAAATTGCCCTAATAAATCATTGGAAGCTTGACTATTGTCATTATCCCAAATTTGAAAAGAGTAGGTCGCTCCTTGTGTTAATTGAACATTAATATTTGAGAACGTTACCGTAGGGTCTGTATTCCATTGCGTAGGAGAAGCATAAATTAAATTATTATTGGCATCTCCAACTAAAATAAATAAATCAGGTTTACCGCCATTTGCTGGATTTTCACTAAAGTTGGTGAACCAATTATCATTAATTGCAGTAACCGTAATTGTATTTAAGGCTAAACCGGAAGGCACCCAGTTATTATCAGCATCTGTAAAGTCAACAGCAGCATTGAAGTTAGTTCCATTTTGCATATCAAAGGTTTGGATTCCATTTCCTCTACCAGACTCTCTTAATCTAAATCCATTTCCTGTATCATCTGTTGTGATCTGTTGCGTACCACTATATACGGTTTGTGCTGTACCAACGGCGTCTGTATTTGCTACTTTGTTTAATTTTAAAATAACTTCTCCCGAATGTGCATCTACATATACATCATACACACCGTAAGGCTTTTGAGCATTCACTCTTACTTTATAGGTCAATCTGAAATCGGGATTAACCATTTTACCATCCTTTGGTGTAATTTCTAAAACGGCACTTGGACGTAATGTTCCGTTTGGATGTGTTTGCTTGTAGAATTCCTCGTTTCCTTGAATTTCCCATTGATATTGTTCCGCACCAATATGCTGCATTGCTTTATCAATAGCTGCTTCACTCGTTAAGCTAGGTTGCGTGTTAAGGTTGATATTTTGAAAATAATATCCATTGGCACTACGGGCTTCTCCATTTTTAATGTGAAAAATTACTTCTGCACTGAATACATCTAGATTTTTATATTGCTGATGGTAACGATAATGTGTGAAACCTAAGTTATCGGTTTCCATACTTTTCAATTTCAAGGCATCATCTGCTTTTAATTGCAACGCTTGATGAATCGTAGGCATAATATTATCAGCAGTAACGGAACTATTTTGTTGAAATTTAAAAAAATAAGCATTGTCATTTTTTATAATGGAATAGTCTGTACTCGGTGCAGGAGGAGATTGTGGTGTAACCGTTTTAGTTTGAAAAGGATTTTGAAAATTCTCCCAATCTAATTCTACAGTTTGTTTTTGTCCAAAAGAAGTTGTGGTAAAAACTAGGCACAACGCTAATAGACTTATATAAGATAAGTAGTTCTTAATTTTCATAGTTAATAATTAATTGATTGTTAAATTGTTGTGATTGTATTATTGTCATATTACTATATTGCCTTATTGATGAAAACAAGATAGGATATAGACTTCAATCACTATTTTTTTGCTAATCCCAATAGCATGGTTTTTAACTTTTGTAGCTCTTCTGTAGCGTCTCCTTTTGGTCTGCCCCAAACGAGGTGTTTGAGTTCTGAATCAGGCTTATCTTTTAAATTTAAAAAGAAGTAAATATTATCAGGCTCTGATAAAGTCAATTCTTCTACTTTACATTTTTTGAGTTCTTTGTAAACGGTTTTTAATTCCTTACTGGTAAGTGTACGAACAAGCTTTAAATCTGCTTGCGAGCTTTTTTTGACCCATAACTCACCAGAGTCTTTTAGAAAGTACATCGTCTTTTCTCCTGTAAATCCTCCGCCTTGTCCGTATTGAATTTCAGCGTATTTTTTGGCAGGTGAGCAGCCGAATAGAAAGCATAAGAATGAAAGCATGGTGATTCTCAATATTTTCATTGGTTAAATAGTCTTAGTTGATTAGCAATTAGGAAACTATTTATTGTTTAAATTAATAGAATAGTCTAT
>CAYLSF010000680.1:2826-4652 GCA_964385675.1 uncultured Saprospiraceae bacterium | reverse complement strand
TTAATCGAGGCGAAAAATCGTAGAATAGCGGGTTATTCCTAGATTTTTTCAACGATGAGTAAATTCAAAAGTAGCCGTTGAAATGACGGAGTTATTTTTTGGACGTTACTTAATACCAAAAAGGGAACAAATACTGATTTTAGTAAAATAATAAATTATCTTTCGATAGCTATTGGGATGGAGGGGCTAATTTTTAAATCAATCAAACCTTTAAAGCGGTAAGATAACGAGATAAATGAACTTTTTTCAAGTGAAAATAGCGGATAAAAGGAGCAATCAAGAGTGCATAGTTATTTTGTCAATATTCCTCAGATAAAAACCGTATTTTTATCCAACCAATCAATCTTGTAATTTGTAGTAATTAGCAGAGTTCAATAATAGAATTACATTATTTTTTATACAAATCGAACGTCAATAAGCAAAGCGGTCGATAGTCGAATGTCGAATAATGGTCAAACAGGTTGAAGTAAAAATATTACCGAAGCATATTGAAGATATGATACATATCCGCACCCTAGCTGCTAAAAAAGTAGGATGGAAGTTGAAGGATATTGTAGATATGCAAATTGTGCGACGCTCTATAGATGCCCGAGGGCGTCAACCTGTATTTAGACTTCGAGTTGATTTATATAAAGAGGATGCTTTTACGCCCGAAGCAGCAATATTAGATCAATTTCAATCGGTAGAGGCGGCTAAAAAAGTGATTATAGTAGGGGCAGGACCCGCAGGATATTTTGCTGCATTAGAATTGATAGAGCAAGGAGTAAAGCCTATCGTATTGGATAGAGGGAAAGATGTACGGATGCGCCGTAGAGATTTGAGAGCGATTCAGCAATTTGGAGAAGTAAATCCACATTCTAATTATTGCTTTGGAGAAGGCGGTGCCGGAACGTATTCGGATGGAAAATTGTACACCCGTTCTCAAAAAAGAGGGAATATCTATAAAGCCCTCAAACTCTTAGTGGAACACGGGGCAACTTCGGATATTTTAATAGATGCACATCCACATATTGGCTCGAATAAACTGCCTAAAATCGTCGCTAATATTCGACAAACCATTTTAGAATATGGCGGAGAAGTTCATTTTAATGCCTTCGTCACGGATATTATTATTGAAAAGGGAAAAGCTAAAGGCGTTATTGTCAATGCAAAAGATGTATTTTTAGGGGAATCTGTCATTTTAGCTACAGGACATTCTTCTAGAGAAATATTTGAATTATTACACCAAAAAGAAATAGCATTAGAGGCAAAGCCATTCGCATTGGGGGTGCGAGTAGAACATCCTCAACCTTTGATAGATAAAATCCAATATGGACAAGCGAAACGAGAGGAAAATTTACCTGCTTCAAGCTACAAATTAGTGGCTCAAGTGAAAGATAGGGGCGTATTTTCTTTTTGTATGTGTCCTGGTGGACTAATTGTACCTGCGGCAACTGCACCTGGAGAGTTGGTCGTAAATGGAATGTCTCTATCGCGTCGAGATTCTCCTTTTGCCAATTCAGGTATGGTCGTAGCGGTGGAATTAGAGGATCTAAAAGCTTACGAGCATTATGGCGTATTTGCAGGTGTAGCATTTCAAAAAGCAGTGGAACGCAAAATGTTTGCAGCAGGCGATGGTTCTCAAAAAGCACCGGCACAACGATTAACGGATTTTGTACACAATCGCTTATCGACAGACTTAGCACCTACTTCTTACATTCCTGGCTTATACTCGGCTAAAGTGAGTGAATTATTACCTCCTTTTATTTATAAACGATTGCGAGAGGGAATTTTGGCATTTGGTAAAAAACTCAAAGGTTATTACACACATGATGCTAATGTCATCG
>CAYLSF010000680.1:0-2816 GCA_964385675.1 uncultured Saprospiraceae bacterium | reverse complement strand
CCGAACAAGTTCACCGATTCGGATACCTAGAAATCGACAAACGTTTATGCACGATGATGTGGTCGGATTATTTCCTTGCGGAGAAGGAGCCGGTTATGCGGGCGGAATTATTTCAGCAGCTGTAGATGGTCAAAATGTAGCTAAAGCAGTATTTCGATTTTTGGAGGATTGATTTTGATGTGCTAATAGCTATCAGGAGGTGATTTATTTATAACGCTAGACTTTCGATATTCTCTAGGACTATTTTTATTTATAATATATCGTCTATTATTTATTGTCATGATGATATTTTTCGATTGTCGAATATCGAAAGTCGATTGTCTTTGTATTACAAATGAAAGATATTATTGACTTGATTGCCCGTATTTTATTATCGGGTTTATTTTTATTAGCAGCAGCGCGGTATAGTCTTTACTTTTCTAATACTATAGAAGATATGGTAGCACATGGTATCGCAAGACCTGCCTTGTGGTTATATGCTTCACTATTTTGTATGATTTTAGGGGGGATATTGGTATTGATTGGTTATCGAGCAAAATTTGGAGCAACCCTTTTGCTACTTTTTATGATTCCTTCTACGTTGATTTTCCATACAGAATTGACGAATGAATTACAACAAACGATGTTTGTTAAAAACCTAGCCATCATAGGTGGACTTATGACGATTTATGTAAATGGAAGTGGGAAATATAGTGTCCGAAAATTATTGGCTTCTACGAGGAGTTAATATCGCTTTTGGCTATACGTGAACGACTTGATTATCAATGCTGTCCATTCCTTCTGAATTATTATATATTATACGGGAAACTATTTTAACCCACACAACCCCGATTGTCTAACTGCACTAAGAAACTAAAGCCTATTTATAGCGTAACTTATACTTAGTAGATGCTGTTGGTTACGCTTGTGGTAATCCGTATGATTGTAGAAAGACTATTCTACCTTTTATCTTATATATTATCAGGGGGATTGATTGATTGTTCCTCCTCTTCTTCTATTTCTTCCAGAAAAGTTTGAAAAGTTTTTTTATCCAAACTTAAAAACTCCATAATCTCTGCATCTGAAAAGCGTTGAATAGCCCTCATCTTTTGAATAGCTACCTTCTTTTCTGATTTGATCTTGGCTTCTAACTCAGCTTTTTCTTGATTAGCCTTAGCTTCTAATTCAGCTTTTTCTTGATTAGCTTTTTTAGCTTTAGCTTCCAATTCAGCCTTTTCTTCCTCCGCCTTAGCCTTTAATGCAGCCTTTTCTTCCTCTGCTTTAGCCTTTAATGCAGCCTTCTCTTTATCAGCCTTTTCCTCTGTATTTTTGACCCCTAGATTATACAAATAATCCTTTTCTATATCTATCGTTATTGGCATAGCTTTCGATATTTTAATTGTTAGTTTCTCTAATTTACGCATACGGGAGATAATAATCAACTGTTCGATGAATTTTTTTAACTCCGCTTCTGATTTACAAACTTGTCTTAGCTTCCGCATGATGGCTTCTAAGATAATTTCCGCATTATGCTGTTGATAATTACTCAGAATAGCCATGATAATTTTAGCAGGTTCATCTTGTTCTAGCCATTTTTTAGGAGAAAAATCATGGCAATTGACTAAAGTAAATCCCTCAAATACTTCTGCTTGATGCAATGTTGTTCGCATTTTAGGCTTATTTTCTCCTAGATAGACTACAACATGTTTAATTGGTAAACGATATTTTCGGAGTTCAATACCATGATACTCCATCATTCTATACACCATTTCTTCATTATCACTACTCTCAAACTCAAGATGCAAGATGAATTTAGGTTCTTCTTTAGAGTCCGTTTCAATTAATAAAAAAGCATCTGTCTCTCGAAGTACCGTAGTCGCTTGTTTATCGGGTAATGGACTGACTTTTTTAGGTTTAAAATTGAGTCTTTCTTCTATCAATGGCATAAATAACTCCAACAGATTTTCCCTAACGATTTTATCGTATAGACTTCCTTCGCCTTCTCGTTCTGTATTTCCTTTTTTATGATGCTTAGACATAAATAGATCAAGTTTAAACTTTTTTGGTTTTAAAGCACCAAATATACACTTTTTTGTTTCAAAAAAATCTTCGTCTAGATAAAAAACGAAAGCAACGTATTAAAAAATTCAATAAATCTATAAAACAAGGGAATTAATTATGAAGGATTCAATACTTATAAAGTGTTGTAAAAGAATAGTAAATAAACTGAAAATGGACAAAAAATCATTAATCCTCGCTATTGTGGAAAGACTATTCTGACAATAATAGTGATGTATTAGGTTTTTACAGCTTCAAAGTCTTAATCCTCGCTATTGTGGAAAGACTATTTTGACATTTCCTTTGATGACGAACTTATGTTTCATGAAATTGTCTTAATCCTCGCTATTGTGGAAAGACTATTTTGACTTAGAAATAGAAGTAGGTCACGAACTAATCGATAGTGTCTTAATCCTCGCTATTGTGGAAAGACTATTTTGACCACTATTATGAAATTCATGTATTTTTTTTCAGTTATGTCTTAATCCTCGCTATTGTGGAAAGACTATTTTGACAAGTTGAAAGTTTTGGAGAAAAAACCGCAACTTTGTCTTAATCCTCGCTATTGTGGAAAGACTATTTTGACTAGAGATTTTGCTCTTATTTGATTTTCAGTAACTTACAATATCTGTTTTGTCACAGTATTGTCAGAGAAAATTTTTTTGAAGAAATTTAGTAATATTTTTGTCAATTTTTCAATGAACTTACAAGCTAAATATACTTTATTTTTTTTAAAATCAAAATAATTATCCCTCTTTTCTCCTAACAACTTCTATATA
>CAYLSF010000679.1:0-4656 GCA_964385675.1 uncultured Saprospiraceae bacterium | reverse complement strand
CGAAACCGATTATAAATCGAAATTGGTACTGGTGACCGGAACCCTGGAGCTGAATGGCACAGATGCCAATGACCTTATGTTTATTCTGAAAGACGCAAAAGTCGAATTGTTCAAATGAATCCTATTAAATACTCATTTCTATTATTCTGTTAAAACATTTGCACAAACCCAACCTTTTGTATACATTTGTCACATCAAAAGAAATTGCTATGCATTATAGTTTTGTAACATATAAGAAATATTATAAAACAACTCTTTTTCAAAGGGGGTAAAAGCTATATGCATTAAGATATATACTTTAAAAGCCTCCTTATCTAAGGGGGCTTTTTACATTTTAAACAACTTCATTTAGAATTTTAGAGCAATGACCAATACGACCTACAAATATTATAAATATTACTATTTCAAAAAGAAGTAGCAAGGGCAGTATATCATTGTATGAAATAATAGATGCTCTTGATTATCAAGGGCTTTTTTTATGGAAATTCATTAAACCTAAAAAAAGAAAATGCCAATAACCATAGCCAAACGTTTGGGCGAAACGAAGGAATACTACTTTTCTCGAAAATTGAGAGAAATAGGCGAAATCAATCAATCCGGAGGATTGCAAGTGCTGAATCTAGGGATAGGAAGCCCCGATTTGCCACCGCCTGCTGCTGCGATTGAGCGATTGAGATTGTCGAGTTTAAACCCGAATCACCATGCTTATCAAAGCTATAAGGGGAGTCCCGAATTGCGTCAAGCCTTTGCAGCGTGGTATCAGCGAAGTTATGGTGTGGCACTAGATGCAAATACAGAAATCTTACCCTTAATTGGCTCGAAAGAAGGGATTATGCACATTACCATGACTTTTGTAGATGCTGGGGAAGGCGTATTAGTGCCAAATCCGGGTTATCCTGCGTATCGAGCGGTGACCAATTTAGCACAAGGTATTCCAATTAATTATGACTTAGAGGAGCGTTTAAATTGGCGACCTGACTTAGATAAAATTGCTCAACAGGATTTATCTAATGTCAAAATTATGTGGGTCAATTATCCAAATATGCCTACAGGTGCCGATGCTTCGGATGCTTTTTTTCAAGAGTTGATTGCCTTTGGAAAGGAGCAGGATATTTTAATATGTAATGATAATCCCTACAGTTTTATTTTAAATAATAACCCAACTAGTTTGCTTTCCATAGAAGGGGCAAAAGAAACGGCATTAGAATTGAACTCTTTGAGTAAGTCACACAATATGGCAGGCTGGCGAGTGGGTATGATTGGTGGAAAAGCGGAGTTTATCAATGCGATTTTACGATTTAAATCCAATATGGATTCGGGGCAGTTTCTACCTGTACAACAAGCTGCAGCAATGGCATTGGCAGAAAGTAAAGATTGGTATGCTCAACAGAATGAAATCTATCAAAAACGCAGAGCTTACATTTGGCAAATTATGGACTTGCTAGACGCAAAATATCAAAAAGAACAAGTTGGAATGTTTGTATGGGCAAAAGTACCCGATAAAGTAGAGGCAGTAGAAGAATGGATGGATGAAGTGTTATACAATGCAAGGGTGTTTATCACACCAGGGTTTATTTTTGGAACAAACGGTGGACGATATATAAGGGCTTCTTTATGTAGTAAAATTGAAAAATTAGAAGAAGCCTTGAATCGAATTAAAGCGTGGAAGGGGAAATAATAGGTTCATGGCTTCATGGTTTCATTGCTTCATTGAAAACCATGAGACCATGAAACCATGAGACCATGAAACAATGATTGTTACAATAATAGGTTTAGGTTTAATCGGAGGGTCTATGGCGTTAGACCTTAAAAAAGGAGGATTTGCAACTAAGATGATTGGGGTGGATAAAAATCCCAAACATGGTGAAGAAGCCTTGCAAATTGGTTTTATTGATGAAGTAGCTAATTTGCAAGAAGGCGTTCAGCAAGCGGATGTGGTTATTTTAGCGGTACCCGTAAATGCCATGCGAAGAGTGGTCTTTCAAGTGCTGGATAATATTAGAGAAGATGCCGTAGTGTTTGATGTGGGGTCAACAAAGTCTCCGATTTGTGAGACGATAAGTGATCATCCGAATCGAGCGAACTTCGTAGCCTGTCACCCAATGGCAGGTACAGAAAATACGGGCCCTAGTGCAGCGATTTATCAACTCTTTGAAAATAAGGTAAATATTATCTGTGAATTGGATAGAAGTTTTCCGTGGGCAGTGCAGCAAGTAGAATATATTTTCAGTAAGGTACTGAAAATGAGAAACTCGTATATGAATCCTGTGGAACACGATAGACATATTGCTTATGTATCGCACTTATCGCATATCAGTTCTTTTACATTGGGATTAACCGTTTTGGATATTGAAAAAGACGAGAAAAATATCTTTGACATGGCGAGTACGGGTTTTGCCTCTACAGTACGATTGGCAAAAAGTGCGGCGAGTATGTGGGTGCCTATTTTTGAGGAAAATGCGGAGAATGTTACCGTTGCTTTAGATGCCTATATTGAGCAATTACAACAGTTTAAAGCGATTATTGAGCGAGGTGAGTTTGAAAAAGCCTATCAATTGATTGAACAAGCCAATGAAATTCGTCGTGTTTTAAAAGGAATTGAATTAAAACAAACCGCTTTCGCGGAGTAAAATTAATTTTGAATGATAAATTTTGAATTTTGAATGTGTTGATTCAAAATTAGTCATTCAACATTCAACATTAATATAAAAAAATCATGAGAGTAGCATTAGTTGGGGCAACAGGATTGGTGGGAACCGTCATGTGCCAAGTTTTAGAAGAAAGAAATTTTCCAGTAACGGAGTTTTTACCCGTAGCTTCTGCCCGTTCAGTGGGTAAAAAGATAAAATTTAACGGTGGAGAACATACCGTTGTGAGTATGGACGCAGCGATTGCTGCCAAACCAGATATTGCCATTTTTTCGGCAGGTGGTAGCACCTCTAAGGAGTTTGCACCAAAGTTCGCAGCAGTAGGGACTACTGTAATTGATAACTCTTCTGCTTGGAGAATGGATCCTACTAAGCGTTTGGTTGTACCTGAAATTAATGCAAATATTTTGACAGCAGAAGATAAGATTATTGCGAATCCAAATTGTTCTACGATTCAGATGGTTGTGGCTTTAGCACCCTTACATGATAAATTTGGCATTGAGCGTTTGGTGATTTCTACATATCAATCTATCACAGGAACAGGGGTAAAGGCTGTTCGTCAATATGAACAAGAAAAAGATGGTGTACCTGCGGAGGAAATAGAAGCAGCATATCCACATCCGATTTTTGGGAACTGCTTACCACATTGCGATATTTTCTTTGATAATGGTTATACCAAAGAGGAGTTGAAATTGGTCAATGAAACCCGTAAAATTTTAGCGGATGATTCCTTAAATATTACGGCTACTGCGGTGCGTGTTCCGACTACAGGAGGACATTCAGAGGCGGTAAATATTACCTTTAAAGAAGAATATACCTTGAGTGATGTTAATCAGATTTTAACAGAAACAGATGGCGTAGTGGTGATGGACGATCCAAAAAATAATGTATATCCAATGCCATTATTGGCGAATGGAAAAGACGATGTTTTTGTGGGGCGTATCCGTCGTGATTTTTCTGCTGAAAAATCGTTGAATATGTTTATCGTTTCTGATAATTTAAGGAAAGGGGCTGCTACCAATGCCGTACAAATTGCGGAATATTTGGTTGCTCATAATTTAGTAGGGCAGCCTGTAGAAGCATAAAAAAGATGATTCCAAATCTCAAACTTCAAGTTAATTTCGATTGATTTGGAGTTTGAGATTGGAAATTTAAGTTAAAATCTCTGTTAGCCAATCTTTACTCATAATTGGATTGCTATTTTTTAAAGCTATTTGTAGTTTTTGATGTCTTTCTTGAAATTCTTCTTTCGGTATAAATCCTTTTTGTTCTTTCAACTGATTAATCTTTTTAGCCATTTTTAAAAAGTTTAAGGCGGACTTTTTTCGATACTCTGAAAGCTGTTTATTACGTCGCACATAAATACTGAAAGTATCAATTAACGCATAAAAAGCATCTGATTCTCTTAGTTCATAGTAGCTTTTTAGTTGAATGGTTTTAACCCCTACATAATAAGTAACATCCACAAATTTAACATCATAAATGAGTTGTAAAGCAGCTTTATATTGTTGAGTGGAGTAATAAAAAACGGCTAGATTATACGCATAAGCATTTTCTCTTTCGTGAGGAGGTAAGTATTTTTTGTATTGATGAATAAAGTTTTCTGTCCATTCAAATGCTTTTAATCGGACTCCTACTGTAATGATGTTTTTGTAATGCCATTGTATTAAATAGTTATTTTTAAAAATGATTTTTTCCTTCAAAAGAATCTGATATAAATCTAGTGTTTCTTGATAAAATTCTAACTGACCTTTATTAATACTCCGAATACAATAATTTAAAAGATAACTATATATTTCTAGTAATTCTTTGATTGGAAATCTATTTAGGTTTTGCTCTAAATTGACTTTTAAAGCGAAATAATGAGAGGCATCTTCTGGGTTTTTTAGCATTTTTTAATTGGAATATTTTTTTGTTGTTATTTTATAGTTAACTTTGAAAACCCTAACAAAAATGGATTTTATTCCTCATCAAAAAACAAGCAAAAGTAAAAAAAAAAAACCAAACT
>CAYLSF010000678.1:0-4659 GCA_964385675.1 uncultured Saprospiraceae bacterium | reverse complement strand
ATCTTTTAAGGCGAGCTTTTAATGAAGTAAAAATTACTTCTAGAGGAAGTACTTTGAAAATAACTGGAGAGAAAAAGGTCACTCAACGGGTAAAAGCTAAAGTCGAAATGATGGTGCGAAACTTAAAGAAACACCATAAACTATCTAAACAAGATGTTCAAGAGATATTGAATGGAGCGAATCCTTTTGAAAATAAATTAAGCGAAAGAAGTCACAATAATACGACTATCGTTTATCGTAGAGATGGCTCACCGATTAAAGCAAAAACGAAGAATCAAAGAATGCTGGTAGAAGCAGCAGATGCTAATGATATCGTTTTTGCGATTGGACCAGCAGGTACGGGTAAAACTTATACTGCTGTGGCATTAGCTGTTAGAGCTTTGAAAAACAGATTGGTTAAAAAAATTATCTTAACTCGCCCCGCGGTAGAGGCTGGTGAAAATTTAGGTTTCTTACCTGGTGATTTGAAAGATAAAGTCGATCCTTATTTGCGTCCTTTATATGATGCATTAGACGATATGATTCCTGCTGAAAAATTAAATAAATTTATGGCAGATCGTACTATCGAAATTGCACCTTTAGCATTCATGCGTGGTCGTACCTTAGATAATGCTTTTATCATTTTAGATGAAGCTCAAAATGCAACTACGGCACAATTTAAAATGTTTTTGACGCGGATTGGCCCTAGTGCAAAAGCTATTATTACAGGTGATTTGACCCAGATTGACTTGCCGCACCATCAACGTTCTGGTTTAGCTAGAAGTTTAGATACATTAAGTCAAATTGATGGAATAGGTGTTGTGCGTTTAGCAGCTAGTGATGTAGTGCGTCACCGCTTAGTTAAGGCAATTATTAATGCCTACACCAAAATGGAAGCAGAAGATAAAGCTAAACGAGAAGCTAGACGTCTTGAAAAGGAGAAGGCTAACAAGGATAAAAACGCTAGTAAATCTGAGTAGTTTCGACTTTTCTACTTTTATAAGATATTAATGACAAATCGCTCTTGCACCATAATATGCAAGAGCGATTGTTATTAATATTACCATTGTAAAAGATATTGATAACAGTTGTTTTTATATCTGGTGGTTTTTAGAAATCCGATTTCGTCATCTTTTTGATTTGATGAGCAATAATCATTTTCTGTGCTTTTAAAATTTGAAAAATTTGTGCCAATTCTTTTTCATTAACTGCGTCATACGGCTCACTAAAACAATATTCATTGTTATGTAAAATACCAAACCACCACAACTGTCCTACAATAGAACAACCATATACAGGCATTTCTGCTTCCACATCAATCCATTTATAAGGCATAAACCTATTTGTCGGTTTTTTATTTAAAGTTTGTGCAGCCATCATGCCTGATAATAATTGACCTTTTGCATCATTTCCACCGTATGAGGGTTTGTACTCATGGATGAAAAATAATGGTGTTCTAGGGTTCTCAAATCCCATGGCAACCATCCATTCTACATTTCCCTTTAAAGGAATAGTATCATGTTTTATATTAATATGACATTCTGAAAAAGTCGTATATCTCAATTCTTCTGAATGAAAATTAGCTAAATTTATCAATGGACTCAAAAAATTATCTCTTAAATCTGCCTCTTTCCACATATCTATCATCTTACTCGCTTTTTTTCGTAAGAAGATCAAACTATCCATTTCAAAAGTGCTAATATCTTCCTCCATTGCTAACCACTTGTCTAATAAATCACATTGATCTTTAGACCTTAATCCAAAATGATTAAGCAATTCATCCCTAGTCCAAGTATTAAAGGTTTTTTCAGTCATCTTCATTTCAATCCTCGTTTAACACATCAAGAATATTATAAATTTAACGAATTTTCCCTAAAAATTAAAATACAATCCACCCTGAAACATAAACTGATAAGCCTCAGGATTATCCAAGTAATTCAATCGCCAAACGGCATCTATTCTAATTATTCTCAATATATTTTCTATACCAACACCAATTTCCATGAAAGGCTCGCTTTGAGGAGCTCTAATTGGAATTGTACCTGCTACATCGGAAGTGTTAAATTGATTTGCCTCTTGGTTAGCACTAGATAAACTTCCCCAAACGCCTTTAAAATGGACAACGGATCTAAAATCTAATTTTCGGAGTAGTGGAATCTTATTAAAGAAGTAGCCATCAAAATGATGTTCTAGCATCACTTGAATGTATTGGTCACTAATAAATTCATAGCGATTCATCGTATTAAAGGCAAATCGATTATGAAAGAAGGTTTCATTACCTGGATGAACTTCCAATAATAAAGAGGGCAATGTACCAAAGATCTTACCCATCTTTACATTATAACTAAACCATCCGATAGGATTGGTGTGAAACCATTGACTCACGCCTAAAGTGAATTTATGATAGTTATAATCACTTCCTAAAATCCCTTTAACGCCTAAAGCATATTGTAATTCTACGATGGGAACATTGGTTCCACCCAATGAGACTTGCCCAAAATTACCATCCAATACTTTCTCCTTATAAGCATAGCGAACTTTATAAATTAATTCTGTTGTTCGCATCGCAGTATCTATCATGGATACATCCGATAAGTCAGGTATATAACCAAAGTTAAAGGAGTTTTCATTATTTAATGAGACAGGATCAAGATTACGATGTAAAAGAACAAATCGATTTTGCCAGTAGTTTTTCCAATTGCGTTGTAGAAAAACTTTACCTTCTTGAGCATACACCATACGTTGTGGAATATCTCGTCGGAAAGTACCAGAAAAGATATTTTGTCCTGATAATACTTCTGTATTCTCCGTAGAAATAAACACATCATCTAAATAGGCTGCCCCAATCATTATTCGGGGGTATTTCTTAATCCTATACCGTAGTTGTGCTTTATATTTCCATTGTTTATCTCTAGTTCCATACGCTAGATAACCATCCAATCGAAATTTGCGCTCATCAAAATCTACTTTTCCACCCAATTGAAATCGATTATCCTCCACGGGATTAAAGTTATAAATGGAATATAACGACCCCAAGCGTACAGGACCAAATTTATTTCCATCTTCTTGATAAATGGTAATTTCCCCTGTTCCTATTGTTCTAAGTATAGTTGAATAGGTTTTAATAATCGGCATATTCTTAATTGTATCGATCATACTATAAATGACTGCTTCATTTTTCGTCAATTTATCATGCCGTGCATTTGCCCAATATTCAGCAGATTTATCTAAACTATCCAATTCATAATCTTCGGGTTTTAAAACTTCATAATTTGCTGCAATGTCTTGTTGATTTAATAAATAGTTTCGATATGATTTTGACTTCCGTCCAATTAAGCCAGGCGTTTCTTTTGTCGGGGCAAAATCAATAATCGTTTTCTGTTTAATAGGAAACCAAAAATTATCCTTGAATGTATGTTCTTGATAAAAAATTGCTCGCTCTACCAAGTTTAAATTAGCCTCTTCACTCATTCGCATATTCAATCGTACAATAGCATGAGAAGTATCTGCCACCCAAAAATTACCATAAAACGTATTTTCCTGTTTTCGCTTAGGCTTAAATCGGAGATTATAACACCATTGTCCCTCAATATTTGTGCTATCCTCAATGTAATATTCATAATAGAACAACCCCATTTTAGAAAAAGGACTCGCAAAGCTTTTTTCTAAAATCGTAATCCAATTATCATAAATATCATACTCATCGTGCATCCGTTCTATGAATTGCACCACCGTTTGGTTATTTAATCCTGAACGTTTTTGAGCTTGTAAAATTCGCTTCTCTTTATCACTAGGTTGGGCAAAATAAACATCTGCCATAGTCTCGATCAGAAAAGCAGGTAAGAAGGGTTTTTCATCAGACAGGCTATCCACATTATCAAAAATAAAATCAAACGGACGCATAAATCGATTTTCACGAATCTTATCATTGATATTATGTAAGTCCAACTCAATCTTTTCATATTGCTCATATTGATAATTATCAAAATGACTCATCCTGTTATCAGGTTTCGTCTTTATGATATTCCGAACAATTTCATTCGCAGGATTTTCTCCAGCAAATACGACTATCTCATTCAATGTAAAATCAGATGACCCTAATCTAAAACTAATTCGAATTGTATCTTTCTCAAAAGAAGAAACTTTAAACGCGTCCTTATACCCTAATGCAGAAACCTGAAGCGTATCACTAGCAGGTACAACCAACATACTGTAATATCCGTCAAAATCAGTAGAGACGCCTACTGTAGTTCCTTTAAAATAAACATTAGCGAAAGGTACACCTTCTTCTGTGTCATCGTCAATGATTCTTCCTAGAATAGCAATATCTTGAGCAAATAGAAATTGAGTGGAAAATAGAAATATAAGCCCTAAAAGGTGTTTCATTAGCATGGAATTATCTTTCATGTTTTACTACGAATATGAGTGTTTGTGTAATTTACAAAAAACTGAAAATTAGATAGTTAGATTGTAATTAGGCGAACTAAAATGAATAGGAATTGGTTATAGTAACGTGATAGTTTTACTAGAATTCAAATATAAAAAAATTTCAATTAAACGTTGTTAATTTAACTTTAAACGTATTTTTATAGTTTATTGTGTATGTTTGAACTTAAACCTTGCTCATTGAAGTTGTTTAAAAACTCTTTAATAAACGCTTAGCAACTCATTGACAGCCAA
>CAYLSF010000677.1:0-4659 GCA_964385675.1 uncultured Saprospiraceae bacterium | reverse complement strand
GTTACTTTTAATATCAAAATTCTATTTAATTTTATATATCCTTTCAAAAAAAAATTAATGTGCCTCCAACCAATTCTCACCAACATCCATTCCAACCAAAATAGGAACTTTAAGATTAGGAAGAGCCGTTTTCATTAAATTTTCAATCATCGGTTTTATCTCCTCTAATTCGCTTTTGTGTACATCAAATACTAATTCATCATGTACTTGCATGATCATTTTAGTTTTATAATTACCTTCTTTTAGGGCTTGATGAATTTTTATCATCGCCACTTTTATCATATCCGCTGCTGAACCCTGTACTGGTGTATTAATAGCAACGCGCTCCGTATTAGTTCGAACAAAAGCATTAGAAGAGTTGACATCGGGTAAATATCGTTTACGTCCCATCATGGTCTTTACATAGCCATTTTTGCGACAGTCTTCTACAACTTGCTCCATGTACTTTTTAAGTCCATTATATTGTTTAAAATATTGGTCAATGATGACTTTGGCTTCGCTGCGTTTGATTTTGAGCTGTTTAGATAGGTTCGATGCTCCTGCACCATAGATAATACTAAAGTTGACGGTTTTTGCTGCACGACGTTGGTCTTTTGTCACTTCCTCATACGGTACGTCATAGACTTTCGCTGCGGTAGCCCTATGAATATCTTGACCTTTCTGAAACGCTTCCAACATAGCGGTTTCATTACTGATTTCTGCAATGAGTCTTAATTCTATCTGAGAATAATCGGCAGCAAGCATGATATACTCCTCACTTCTAGGCACAAAAGCTTTTCTAATTTTTCGACCTGCTTCATCCCGAATTGGAATATTTTGCAAGTTTGGATTTTCAGAAGATAAACGCCCTGTAGCTGCTCTAGCTTGATTGAAAGAACTATGTACTCTACTTGTTTTAGGGTTAATTAAACGAGGCAAGGCATCTACATAGGTAGATTTTAGCTTGTTCAATTTTCTATAATCTAATATATCTTTTACGATTTCGTGGTTTTCTGCTAGTTCTGTTAGCTTTTCTTCATTGGTTGAATATTGTCCGCTTTTGGTTTTACGCCAGCGATATGGAATTTTCATTTTAACAAATAAGGCCTCTCCTACTTGTTTGGGCGAAAGTATGTTAAATTTAATTCCAGCCTTTTCATGTATTTGAGCTTCTTTGGCTTTTATACTTTCACCTAATTCTACAGAATAGGCTTTTAAAAAATCTGCATCAATTCGGACACCATTATATTCCATTTGCGTTAATACATCAACCAATGGCATTTCCAATTCAGTATATAATTTGACTAAGTCCTCTTTTTCTAAGTCGGGTAAAAGTTTGGGCTTTAGTTGAAAGGTAATATCGGCATCCTCGGCGGCATAATCACTCACTTTTTCGGGAGCAATATCTCGCATACTGAGTTGATTCTTTCCTCGCTTACCAATCAATTTTTCAATAGGTACCATTTTATAGCCCAATATAACTTCTGCTAGATAATCTAACTTATGGCGTAAATCGGGCTGTAAGACATAATGAGCAATCATGGTATCAAAGTAGGTACCCTTTACTTCCACATCATACCATTTTAGCATCAATATGTCATACTTCAAATTTTGACCAATTTTTTCAACATTCGGATTTTCTAAAATAGGTTTAAACTCAGCGACAATGGCTAGTGCTTCTGTTCTATCTTTGGGTACTGGTACATAATAACCCTCTGTAGCTTTCCATGAAAAAGCAATACCAACTAATTCTGCTTCATTCGGATCAATCCCCGTGGTTTCTGTATCAAAACAAAAAGAGGTTTGTTGATTGAGCTGCTGAACTAACTCAGCCCTCGCTTCTTCAGTGTTGACAAATTGATAGGTATGTTCTGTATCTTCTATGGTTTTAAATTGTGTAGGAAGTTCTACTTTTTTAGATTTTGAAGTATTTACTTTTCCAACAGGCTGACCGAACAAGTCTTTTTGTTGATTGGCGGTAGCCGTGCTTCCTAATATTCGTTTTTTAAGGGTTCTAAATTCAAATTTTGTGAATAGTTCATTGAGTTTTTTGCGGTCAAAATCTTCTACTTTATAGGTATCAGCATCAAATTGAATCGGTACATTTAATTCAATGGTTGCTAGTTGCTTAGATAAAATAGCTTGTTCTGCGTAGGTAACGACCCGCTCTTTTTGCTTTCCTTTCAATTCTTCGGCATGTTCGATTAAGCCTTCTACCGTACTATATTTAGCCAATAATTTCTGTGCAGTCTTAGGGCCAATTCCAGGAATACCTGGGATATTATCCACGGCATCTCCTTGTAGTCCTAACATATCAATGACTTGGTCGACCCGTTGAATATTCCATTTTTCTAAGACTTTGGCTACATCTAAAACCTCTGCTTCATTCCCTTTTCGACCGGGCTTATACATGTAAATATTATCAGAAACCAATTGGGCATAATCTTTATCAGAAGTCATCATATAAACTTGAAAACCTTCCTTTTCTGCTTGTTTAGCTACGGTGCCGATTACATCATCTGCCTCGTAATTCTCTGCTGAAATGATAGGAATATTAAAGCCTTCTATTACTTGACGAATCAGAGGAATAGCAGTTTTTATAGCTTCTGGTGTTTCATCTCTATTCGCTTTATATTCTGTAAACATTTCATTTCTGAATGTAGCTCCAGGTAGGTCAAAAGCAACAGCTATATGTGTAGGCTTTTCTTTTTGTAATACATTCCATAGCACATTGGTAAACCCTGTAATGGCAGAAACATCTAACCCATAGGATGTTTTAAGTGGACGAGTAATAAATGAAAAATGTGCTCTAAATATTAAAGCAAAGCCATCTAATAAAAAGAGTTTTTTTGTTGTTTCTGACATGAAATTTGGATTGAAAATTTAAAATTGAGCATTAGATTAGTACAAAAAGCAGCCAGCAGTTGATTTCTATACTTAAGCAAATATTACCTCTTGCGTAAAGATACATTTTATTCATGTTTCATAATATTTTGAATTTGTTGAAAGGAGTTATTCAACCCAAATTTTGCATTAATTCATCATTTTGTCGGTTGACTTCATACCTTTTTTTGACATTTTTACGTTCAAATTATGAGCGATTTAAGTCAATATTAACAGGATATCATCCATGAGATCTTTCTTTATAGTTATCTTATTAGGAATAGTACAATTTGCTTTTGGTCAAAACATGATTATTAATTCTAGTTTTGAAGAACATCGCTGTTGTCCTGATGGATATAGCCAGTTTCATTGTACCCAATATTGGCTTCGTCCTACTAGGGGAACTTCTGATTTTTTTAGTAGTTGCGAAAATCGGTTTTACAGTCCAGAAGCTAAAGTTCCCAATAATTTTATTGGACATCAATATGCCAATACGGGAATTGCTTATGCTGGACTTTACACTTTTTATAAGGATGATTATCGAGAATATATCCTTTCAAAACTCCCTGAACCGCTCAAACCTAATCAAATCTATTGTCTAAGTTTTTATGTTAGTTTAGCAGATACTGTAGGTATTGCATTAAAAAGTATAGGTGTACATTTTTCAGATACTATTGTTGGGCAAGATGATTATTTTCCACTTGATTTGCCCCATATCGATATGGAATTATCTAGTGGATATTTAATGAATAAGTCGTCGTGGACAAAACTTTCCTACAATTATAAAGCTAAAGGAGGAGAGCAAATTATGATTATAGGCAATTTTAAAAATAATGCGGAAACAGATACCATTTCAGCACGTGACACGCACACAGGAAAACTAGAGGATTTTGTAAGTTATTATTATGTAGATGATATTTGTTTGGGAGAATTGAAGGCAGATAATACTTGTGTATGTGTGAATAATAATCAGCCGCCTATTGTCGAAAGAACTTACTCTGCTTTAGAAATAGAAACCACTACTACAGAAGAACCAAAAAATATTCCTAAAATTGGAGAGCGATTTATTCTTAAAAATATTCATTTTGAATTTGATAAAGCGACACTTTTACCCGTCTCTAATGATGAATTGAATAAATTATATGATTTATTGCAGACCTATCCAAGTATGAAAATTAAAATTAGTGGTCATACAGATAGTAAGGGAAATCATCGGTATAACTTAGCATTATCAGAATCTAGGGCTTTGGCAGTATATACATATCTAATAAAAAAAGGGATTACTTCCTCTCGATTAGAATTTGAAGGGCTTGGTAAAACCCAACCAATTGCTACAAATGAAACAGATGAAGGGCGTCAAATGAATAGACGAGTAGAATTTGAAGTAACATATATTGGTATCGAAATGAATAAATAAAGCATCAGATGATACGTTCAATTAAAAAAGCAGATTCTATTGATGGAATCTGCTTTTTTAATTAAATTTTGCCAGTTTACAACTCATCATTTACCTTAATAAATTTTTAAAGAATGGGCTTCCGGCTCAGCGGAAGCCCTTGGTTCATACAAACCAATCAAACAAGAAACGGCAAATTGATGGTTGATGAATCAAGGCTTTCCTCAAGTTCTTACGCTTTCATTTCTTCAAAATATATGTCCCACATAAGTATTATTTCAATCCTTTCTAGTGGTGAGATAAGTTCGCCTGTATTCATCAAAAAGTTACCTTATAAGTAATACTTCTCACTTTTTAATAGCACAAAACTACGTATAATTTGAATATTATCACAATAGATT
>CAYLSF010000676.1:0-4662 GCA_964385675.1 uncultured Saprospiraceae bacterium | reverse complement strand
TCGAAACCAAAGTGTAAAAGAAGCATAAAGATTTCTTTGGGCTAATTGTTCTGTTGCTTCTTGATTTATTTCAACGATGGCATTTTTTATTTGTCTTTTTTCTAAGGCTGTTAATGCTCTTTCGACATTTAATGGAGGTAATAAAGGATCTTCTTGAGGAGTTGCTAAAGGATCAAAAATATCTGTTTGGGCAATAACTATTTTCTGATTGATAGTGACAGGAACTACAATGCCAAAGATGGCTAGAAGCATTATAGTTAAACTTTGAAGAATTCCTGAAGAAATGCGATCGCTGGACACTAGATTATTCAATAATTGAAAATGGATAACGGATAATTGAAAATTACCTCTTTTTTAGGAATCACTAATAAAATTTCCTTTTCGATTTAACATAAGGACTGTACCGCAAAGCCTATAGTTTCTGTTACATAATGAATTTCTTCCGCTTTCGCTTGATTCGTCCTTTATGCTGTCTAATCATACTCTTTTCTGTCACTGCTTGTAGTTTGCCACCTAGGGTAATGGCACAGGACAGAATGTTCCTCGATTTATCTTTAGAATTTATCGATAGTTATGAATTACCCCAAACGAGCTTTGAAGATACCATAGTTGGTGGTTTGTCCGCGATCGCTTATGATCAAGTAACCGATCTATTTTACGTTTTATCCGACGATCGCAGTGAGAGGGGAGCCGCCAGGTATTATACGATGAAGTTGGATCTGCAAGAGCTGCCTAATAATGAGATTTCCATTGATAATGTCACAGTAGAAAAGGTCATTTTCCTCAAAGATCAAAATGGCAATCTTTTCGCCCCAGGAACCATTGATCCAGAAGGACTTGCTCTATCACCCCGAGGCACTGTGTTTATTTCTAGCGAAGGTGCACCCGAGCTAAATGTTAATCCCTTCGTCGCCGAGTTCGATTTAGCAACAGGACAGCAGCGATCGATAGTACCAATTTCGCCAAGATATTTTCCTGAAAATAATCAAGGAATTCGCAAAAATCTCGCTTTTGAATCCCTAACGATCAAACCTGTGGGATTGCCCCAAGATCCTTTTAGATTGTTTACCGCGATCGAATCATCGTTAATTCAAGATCAATCGGAAGAAGAAAATGCCAGAATTCGCTTTTTGCATTATGTGATTAATCCCATTGGTAATCCCATTGTGGTTGCAGAACATTTGTATTTACTAGAACCCGATGAACCCGAAACTATTTCCAATGGATTAACGGAATTATTAACTCTCGATCAAGAAGGCTATTTTCTTAGTTTAGAACGTACTTTTGGTTTTCTTGGTGCAGGAGCAAAAATATTTCAAGTAGTTGCGGGGAATGCTAGTGATACCTATACAATTGACAGTCTTAAAGATATATCTAGTATCCAACCGATGAGTAAGCAATTGCTGTTGGATCTCAAAGATTTAGGAATTTATCTCGATAATCTAGAAGGAATGACTCTTGGGCCTCGGTTACCTGATGGGAGTAATAGTTTAATACTTGTTAGTGATAATAATTTTAGTGAAGATCAAGTTACTCAGTTTCTTCTATTTCGTCTTAATCAATAAGGAATAATTCTTGAACTTAGAACTCAAAAATCTCGCATATCAATGATTAATCATCATATCTTAATCTTCCTCCTCATCACCACAACTTATAATTTACTAGCAATTTTACGAGCAAATAGGATTCAAAAAACACCAGGAGAATTAATTGATATTGGTGAATCAAAACTACATTTATATCGTAAAGGAACAGGTAAGCCTACTATAATTATTGATCATAGTTTAGGCGGAATAGAAGGTTATTTTTTAATTGATGCTTTAGGGGAAATAACCCAAGTATGTATTTATGATAGGGCTGGATATGGTTGGAGCGATCGCAATAATAAATCTCGTTGTAGTCAGAATATTGTTACAGAATTAGATTTACTTCTAACCAAAGCTAATATCGAACCACCATATATTTTAGTTGGCGATTCTTTCGGTAGTTATAATGTTCGCCTGTATGCCCATCAATTTCCCGAAAAAGTAGTTGGCCTAGTTTTAACCGATGGCTTACACGAAAATGCAATGCTCAATTTACCACCAATTATTAAAGCTATCAAATTCTTTTTTCTCTCGGGATTTATTATTTCTATTTTTGGTTCTTTTGTAGGAATTATTCGTTTACTGGGAAATTGTGGAATATTTGAATTAATTAAACCAAAATTGAAGAAATTTTCCTTATCAATTAGAAAACAAGTAAAACGTTCTTTTTATCGACCCAAACATTGGATTACTATGGCTCAAGAAATTAGCACTCTCGAAACTAGTGGTAGACAATTAAAAGTAGCCAATGATTTTAAAGATTTACCAATTGTCAGTATCAAATCTAAAACATTTTTAAAGCGTTCTCTATTTAATTTCTTTTTCCCCTTCGCTAAACTAGATCAAGTCAGAGATCAAATTCATCAAGATTTAAGTTCAATATCTAATGATTTTACTCAATTATCTGCTAGTAATAGTAGCCATTTTGTTTGGATAGATGAACCAGAAAAAATCATTGAAGCAGTAAAAATAATTAAGAATAAATTAGATAATCAAATTAAATAAGGTGATTTCCGAAAAAAACTGTACCAAAATCATCAATCGTAGCGTGCTGTTAGCGCCAGCGTAACGCACCATTTCTGGGTTTTGCTAAATTTTGATCTTTAGTTCTGCCTCAAGAGCTGTGATAAAACTTAAATTTCCTGGATAACTCTTGAGATAATCAATAAATTCTTGAGGATTATTCTTAAATAGTATCTTTCTATCATTTTTCCATCTATTGATAAATCCATTACGCTCTTGAGCTAAAGTTGGATCATTCCAGCCCAGAAAATCTATTAAATTTTGTGCTTCGATATCTTTTGCTTGCACTGTCTGAAATTGTCCAGCTTTATAACAAATACGTTGTGAAACTTGTGGATCATAGGGACTAAGAATTGGTTGAAAATTTTCTATTTTTTTGCTCATCTTGATTTGATTCATCTTGCGTAGGACTGCATACCAATTCCAATAATCATCTTGAGCTGTCTTCTTTTTACTATCATCAAAATGTTCAATTTCCGCAGCATGAGTAGGTGAAATATATTTTTCACTATAAGCACAGTATCCTTGTTGTTCCTCAATTAAAGCTTGACGTATTTGAGAAAGATGTGACGTTGTTGAATATTTCCAATTATTTGCAATGACAGTAGATTCTTTAGTTTTACTCAGATATCTCATGCGGCAGAAAATTATAAGCGTTTCCTATACTAGAATACTCTTTCAGTAGCTCTTTTTTCTTTTCCTGATCTTCGGTTTCGGGAATTAGACGTTGTAATTCTAAGTATCTTTGCCATTTTTCTACGCCTTTTTTGCCATAAAGACTACGAACTACAAAATCATTAACTAACAAGTCATTAGGATCATCTCCTTCTGGGGAAACGCCTGAACGCGCTTCAACATAGCCATCTTCATTAAATTCAAGGATAAATCTTTCGGCTGGATCAAACTGCGCAGCGATAATGGGACTATGAGTTGCTACAAAGAATTGTGTATTTTGAATAATGGAAAGATAGCGATCGATTATGTCGTAGAGCAAATCGGGAAATAAACTAGCTTCTGGTTCATCTATTAACAAAAAACCGCGTTGAATATCACGATTAAAATATAAAGTATAGATATAACCTAATTGAAAGATAAAATTACGAATTCCTGTACTCAATTGATTGTAAGCAATTTTATCTCTAGTCCCAATTGTCCGAATATAGGCTTTTAAATTGTCATTGAGTTGAATTGGATTATTGGCACTTTCAATATCAAACTCCAATCCTACTTTTTCCAAAATTCGATTCCATAAATCCGCAATTTCGTTTAGTATTTTAGGATGCTTTTTATCAAATTCAGCTTTGAGTTGACGGATGGTTTTATCTTGATTTTCCTCTTGATTTTGAAAAGCTAAAAAATCATTTTCTCGTTGTTTAATTTGATAAATTAGCGTTTGCCAAAAGGCGTTTATGGTATTTGCAGATACTTCGTGGTAAAAAGGGAAGTTTTTGAAAAGGTTGAGAGCCTGATTTAGGGTTGTATTTGGAACATCTTTAATTTCAAGATATTGATTTTTAGCTACTTCTGATGGTTGAAAAACTATGATACGACTTTTCGTTTTTTCAATACTAAAATTTTGCTTGTAATTTTGAATAATATCATTTTTCTTAATGATTAAGTCAATGGATTCTTGCAATGATTTAACTGTTCCTTGATTTCTATTTTTGATTCGAGAAAAAACTTCAGTTATCCAGTTTGAATGTTTTTCAATACTAGGACTAAGATTTTCTTTTTCTATTACATAGGAATAGTTACCATCAATTTTAACTTTCAGCAAGATATTTTTGATAAAAATGTTATTTTTTTGTCTTAAATACCCATTCAACAACCTCAAAAGCGTAGTTTTCCCTGTTCCATTACTTCCAATAAAACAAACCTTTTCTAAGGGTTCACCTGTTTCGGGATGTGTCAAGTCAATTTCAAAGTCTTTGAATTGTTGAAAGTCTTTTATGATGATTTTACAAATTTTCAATGTTTATTGTATTTGTTAGTGATTTTCAATGTTTTATTTCTAATCAAAATGATACTGAATTCATTAAAAGTATTTAAAAAT
>CAYLSF010000675.1:0-4663 GCA_964385675.1 uncultured Saprospiraceae bacterium | reverse complement strand
AATACCTCTAAAAAACTAGTTTCTTTATCTTAATCTTCCGTTCTTATAATGAATGTTTGCATTTTTTAAATCTTATTTAATCCATTGAAATGGGCAAAAAAGTTTTCATTGCTTTTATACTCACGCTACTTTTCTTAGAAGGCTACTTCTTATGGACTACGCATCAACATGAAATCAATCAATTTCAACAACTTCTATTTGAAAAAGAAAAACCTCGTTTGGGTATTCTATATCAATACATGAATGATCCTTTAGCCGTAGAACATCTAGATTTAGGCACTTATATTCCTTTTGGTCATCAAATACCAAAAGAAATTGGGTTGTTTAAAAATCTAAAAACTTTAGATTTAAGTGAAACGGGGATTAATTCACTTCCAACCGAAATTGGAGAATTGACTCAATTAGAAGTTCTAAATCTTTCTAATAATCGCTTGACAGAACTCCCTCATAGTATTGGCAAACTCAAAAATCTAAAAGAACTCAATATTTTTAATAATCAAATCCAAGAACTACCGAGTTCTATTATTTTTCTAACGGAGTTAGAAGTACTCAACATAGGACATAATCACATTAGTATATTACCACAATTACTACATGGTGCTCCCAAACTAAAAAAATTAATTCTTATTAATAATGAATTTGGCACAACTGGAACAGTAGAAGATATTATAAGAGGAAGTGCATATTTTCCAGTATTAGAGGTCTTAAATGCCAGTCAGAATAAACTCAGAGGCTTAACACTACAAGCTGAAATGATGCCTCATCTACATGATGTCAATCTATCTTCTAATAAGTTAAAACAAATTCCTGAGAGCATTACAAAATTAGAGAACTTACAATTTCTGCGGTTGGATTTTAATAAAATAAATGAATTTCCAGATGACATAGGTAATTGTAAATATTTAAGAGAACTTAGAGTTTCTTATAATGACTTAAATTCAATTTCTATGGTTTTAGGGCAACTTGATAGTCTCAAAGTGTTGGATATGACTTATAATAAAATTCAAGTGAATGAGAAAAATCCAATACCTACATTAAAAGTCCATTCTCTAAACTTATCAAATAATAATATGACAACAGTTCCTGCCTCGATTAAAGAATTGAAGAATGTAAAGGTTTTAAAACTCCAAAATAATAAAATTCAATCCATCAATACTGACATAAAATCACTAGTCAATTTAGAAATATTAGATTTGAGTCATAATCAAATTAAAAGACTCCCTAAATCGATTACTACATTAGAACGATTAGGAAAAGTAAATCTAAAAGGCAATGATATAGAATATGGTGATTTCTATCAAGTCAATGAAAAAATGCCACAAACTATTTTTTCATTAGGTGACACATATTGAAGTTGTTTAATAATTGTAACACAAAAGTATAAGACCATGACAAGAGTTATTATCATCATTATCATAATTGGTTTAGTTGCTTTAGAAGGCTATTTCCTATTTGCTACTTCAAATGTAGAAACAGAGCGATTAGAACAAAAAGCGATTCAGAAAGCAGCACAAGCGGAACGAATTAGACTTGGTTTTTTATCAGAATATATGGGCGATCCTCTAGCCGTTGAGCATTTAAATCTCAATCATCATCTCGTAAAAACCCTTCCCAAAGAAATTGGCTTATTCAAAAATCTAAAAATACTTGAATTAAAAGATGCAAGTTTAACCACACTCCCTGAAGAAATAGGTGAATTAACTCAATTGGAAGTTTTAGACCTGTCTGATAATAATTTGGATGAACTACCATTGAGTTTTAGAAATTTAAAGCAATTACGAGTTCTTAATCTGTCTAAGAATCAATTCAATTATCTTCCCAACTCTGTAGGACATCTCACAGCACTTACAAATTTAGATTTATCCGATAATGTTATTGATATTCTACCCAATAATATGAATGAATTGCCCAAACTTGCTCGTTTAGATTTATCGAACAATCAATTTGGTAAAAATGGATATTATGATAGAATTATTGATGAAGCAGCACTTTTTCCTGCACTAGAAATACTCAATTTACGCAATAATCATCTGCGAGGATTAAAACTACAATCTGAATTGATGGCTGCTCTTTCTGAGTTATACCTGAGTAAAAATGCACTTACTCAAGTTCCTAGAAGCATAACGCAACTCCCAAGTTTGCAAATATTAAACCTATCAGAAAATCAAATTAGTTATTTATCAGAAGAGTTTGAACAGTGTAATACATTACAAGAATTATATCTAGCTGATAATAATTTCACTGAAATACCATCAATTTTAAGTAAATTAGAAAATTTACAAAAATTAAGTTTGGTGGATAACCGCATCCAATTAGATGAGACATCGTCTATGCCTTCTTTGTCTGTCGAATATTTATACTTAGCTCGAAACGCCATCATTTCACTTCCTTCCTCCATCAGCAACCTAACAAATATTCGGCATATAGAAATGCAACAAAACCAAATTCAAACCATTCATTCTAATATAGGAACATTATCTAATTTAGAATATTTAAACTTAGAGTCTAATGAATTGTCTCGTTTACCTAGGTCATTTATACAATTAAAAAATCTTGAAATGGTAGAGTTACTAGGCAACTATGAATTTGATTATTCCAGTACAATTAGCATCATCAAACAAATGCCACACACTGATTTTTCTACCAATATTGCTTATTGACCTGTGAAACTTTATTTCTCAAATACGCCTATAGGAAAGTACGGCGTTTAATATTTATTCTTTAAATTAAAATCAAAATAACCCATGAGAATAGCAATTGTTATTGTAATCGCTTTATTGGTAGAGGGGTATTTCTTATTTTCCTCTCATCAAGAAGAAGAGGCAACTTATCTAATTCCTTTACAAGAACAACAATTAGAGGAAGAATACGGAGTATTTGCTCGTTATGCTAAAAATCTAGAGGATGTTACACACATTAATCTCAGTGGGCAAGATGTCAATTTTATTCCCCTTAATATTGCTCAATTTAAAAATTTAGAATATTTAAATCTATCTGGTACAGGTTTAACCGATTTACCAAGTGAATTGGGACTACTGAAGAACTTAAAAATTCTTAATCTTTCTGATAATTATCTGACTTATATTCCAGAAGAATTGGGGTATCTTGAAAACTTAGAAGAACTCAATCTATCCAATAATCAATTAGAACAATTACCTAGTTCTTTGAATGGATTACCAAATCTGAAAGAGCTATATTTATCTAATAATCAATTTGGAGTTTTATCATCTGGAGACGTTATTACTACAGCATCACCTTTACAATATCCAAATTTATATATTCTACAACTAGCGAATAATCAATTAAAGGGATTAAATATAAAACCTTCCCAAATGCCTGCTCTAAAACAATTAAATTTATCTGCTAACCGAATTATTAATGTTCCTTCTGAAATAACTCAACTCTCTGAATTAACCATTTTAGATTTATCTAATAATCAAATTGAGCAATTACCCAATCATTTTTCTGATTTAAGTCAACTTCGCTTTTTATACTTATCCAATAACTATTTAAAATCTATACCTGATGTACTAAGTAATTTTAGACGTTTGCATACTTTACAATTGGAGTTCAATCAAATTACATTGAATACTATCCCTAAACTTTATGTAAATACCCTATTTTTAAATAGAAACGAAATTCAATCTATTGATGATAATATTGAGCAACTCTCATTTATTAAAAAATTAGACTTAGCTCAAAATGACATTGTTTCAATTGATGAAAATATCGGAACATTATCAAAACTCACTTTTCTTAATTTAGCTCAAAACGAACTTACGACCCTACCTCAAAGCTTGGAGAAGTTAGAAAGACTTAAAAAACTGAATGTTTCCCAGAATATGATTTCGGAATATGAAGTATCTGAGCTATTTACAAAATTAGAAGATATAGAATTGACTTATTAGTGAGAATTTCATAAATGAGTAAAAGATTAGGTAGTTTAGTTATTTGATACCATTCTCAGGAAATTTAGCTCGAATAGTTCGTCCAAAGGCTTTCATTTTTTCTATATCTGCCTCCAGATTTCCTGTCGTTTGAAAAGGAGGATTAATAATAACCGTTTTGGTAGGATAATCAAACCCTGCTAAAACAATTGGTAAACTAGCTTTTTCTGCTATATAATAAAATCCAGTTCGCCAATTTGGATTATAACTTCTAGTACCCTCAGGGGTAATGACGGCAGAAAAATTTTCATGACTATTAAAAATATTAGCAATCGCATCAACTTGATTGATATTCTTTTTACGCTCAACAGGATAGCCTCCTAAGTATCTAAAAAACCAACCATAAGGAAATTTAAATAAGGATTTCTTAGCAAAGAATCGAGACTCTAATCCTAACATCCTACTCGCAAAATACCCAACTAAAAAATCCCAATTGCTGGTATGAGGTACTACAACAAATAGGAATTTGGGTAATTCTACTGGATTATATCCAGTAACTTTCCAGCCCCAAATATGCTGCAACATCAATTTAAACAACCATCTTTTGAGCATTCGACAGGATTTACAGGATGAACAGGATTAAATATATTCTTTTGTAAAAATAGAACAATTATATCAAATACAAAACGGCTGATAATTAACCCCTTTGTTAACTATCAGCCGTAATGTGTATAAAGATAATATCGCTCCTTATTCCTTACACTTTAAACTCTTTT
>CAYLSF010000674.1:1127-4669 GCA_964385675.1 uncultured Saprospiraceae bacterium | reverse complement strand
TTACCAATAAGAAAGAAAATCAAGATAATAATTGAAGCGGCAGCAGCTAATACCCTAATGAATCGCCTTCGCGTTCCCTTTCTTTTATCTTGAAAGGATTTCCAGAGCTTATCATTAAAATCTTTAGGTGGTTTCCTTTTATTATGGTTTACAAAAGTAGCCCAAGCTTCCAGTGAAGAATCCGAATGATTAGCCTGCTTAAAGAAAACCTTTTCTTCTGCTAGCGTACTTTCCCCTTTTCTGTATTTCTCCATGAACTTGTCCAATTCATTTTCTTTCATAATGATATACTTTTTCTAATGTTAAACTTACCTGTTTTCTAGCCCTTGACAACAAGACCCTCACATGTTCAACCTTAAGCTGTGTGGCAGCAGCGATTTCAACAAATTCATAACCATCTAAGTCTCGCATCATCAAAACCTCTCTTTGTTGTGCGGGTAAGTCTTTAAGAATTTTTTTGATGATACGATTTAACTCTTTCCACTCTGATTGTTCTTGACCGTATTGTGATGTTAATCCTTCCAATTGTAAAGAAGCATCCTCTACATTGAGTCGCTTTTTTCTCAAAATATCAATACAATAATTACGAGCCGTGAGGAACACCAACCCTTTAATATTCGGATGTTGCCCCAGTTTATCCCGCTTCTCCCAAAGTTTCAGCATGATGTCTTGAATAGCGTCTTCCGCATTCGCACTATTTCCAAGCATACGAGTAACCATCGGAAATAACCGTTCAGATAATGAAAATACGTTGCGTTTAAAATCTGTCTCATTCATTCTATAGTAATGACGATAAAATGGGTAGAAGCATAACAGAGAAAATGGTTTTTTTTTTGACTCGGGGTTATATTTAGATGATAACCTATAAATACTGTATGTGCTTCTATAGCATTATTATATTATTGTCTCCGCCAATGAATTGAGAAAATCTATATACTAGGGTTTGCCAAAAATAGTGAAACTTATGTTATCTTGTAAACAATTAAGGCAAACTACTTAATGATTAAAATAGTAAATGATTATAGGATTAAATGTTATTGAAAATTAGCTATTTATAACACTTAACTCATATTAAAAATGTCAACTAAAAGGAAAAAATATAGCATTCAGGATGCTGCAAAAGCAGGTGTTTTTTGCGGTATAAGTGGTATGCTAGCAGGATTAGTGCAGTATCTTGTATCTGCTGAATATGCTATTATTACTTTAGTGCCAGGCTTATTTTTTGGAATTGCATTGGCAATTGCTAATAAAGATTGGTATAAGAATTTTATAATGACTTTAGTTGGCTTAGTTATCGTTTCTACTGCCATTTATCCTATCATTGTTGTCATGAGTCAACGCATTTCTATTTACATTGCGAATGTAGATAGTTTAGCTAAAATTATTACTCGATTTCCTTTCTTAGGTGGATTGATTCCAAGTATAGTTGGAGCAAGTTTATTATATTTAGTATATGCCACATTTTTAGAAAAATTTCAATTTAAAATGTTCCAAAATTATTTGATTGTAGCGGCAATCATTGGTGTACTTTTTTTTCCACTCATGCAATGGACAGATAGTTTTATCTTGAGCTATATGGTGTGGCAAGGTGTTATAGGTTTCTTTCTCTCTAGGTTTCATCAATAACGGTTGACGGACACTTCGTTAGACAACATATGGACTTCTGATAGCTATCGGGATCGCAACTTTGACGGCTATTTTTTTCCGTCAAGGTAATGAAGTTACCGCCTGTCTGTTGTCAAGCGAAGCGTCCGTAAGTCGTTTTACTTACCACATAGGATGTACAGGTGCATTATCCAAAATTTCTTCGATCTTAGTCATGACGTCCTCCGTTAGAAGGGGTAATAATTCTAAAGACGTTAAAGTTTCTTCCAAGTGATGAGGTTTAGAAGCCCCTAAAATAACAGTACTTACGTTGTCATTCTTCGCACACCACGCAACAGCTAACTTAGCTAAAGATGTTCCTAAATCTGATGCTAGTGCATTTAATTGTCTAGTTTTTTCTAATCGTGCGGGCGTTAGGGAGCGTTCTTTTAGCCACTCTAAACCAGCCATTCCTAGACGCGTATCATCTGGAAATTCTTTTAAATATTTATTGGTTAAAACACCGGAAGCTAAAGGTGACCAGATCGTTGTGCCTAGTCCAAAATTTTTGTACAATTGCTTGTATTCTACTTCAAATTTATCTCGATGGAACATATTGTACTGAGGTTGTTCCATGGTAGGGCCTATTAAATTATTTTGACGGGCAAATAAATGAGCCTCCATTATTTCTTGAGCACTCCATTCAGAGGTTCCCCAATAAAAGATTTTGCCTTGCTGAATCAAATGATTCATCGTCCAAACCGTTTCTTCAATTGGCGTTTTTTTATCGGGTCTATGGCAAAAGAATAAATCCAAATATTCTACCTGAAGGCGTCTTAACGCATCATGACAAGCTTCAACGATGTGTTTGCGACTCAATCCCGTTTGATTTGGCTTGCGACGACCATCACCGAAATAAACCTTACTTGATACTATATAAGAACTTCTATCCCAACCCGATTTCTTTAAAATCTTCCCCATCACAATCTCAGATTTTCCCTGAGCATAGATTTCTGCATTATCGAAGAAATTAACGCCTTGTTCATAAGCAATGTGCATCAATTTTTCAGCTACATCATCTCCAATTTGTTTTCCAAAAGTTAACCAGGAACCCAAGGATAAACGACTGACTTGTAAGCCAGAATGTCCTAAGTTTACGTACTGCATATTTTATTTAATTACGAATTATAATGTGTGTGATAATTAATATCAAAATTGTAGTTACTTTTCTTAAAACAGGGTATAATTTGGATTTGTTTTCATTTTTTAGTTATAGACCTATTTTTACATAATAGATTTATAATTGGGATTATTTCGTATTGATTGTAGCTTGACTTGAAAAACCATGCCCAGACGAGTCGCCCTTAATTTAATTTCATTAGCTCGTTCTCCTTTGAAATGTTGATCTACTGTTTCGTGAAATAAAGTTAGCCATCGTTCAAAATGCTTAGGCTCAAGTGGCAACTTAACATGTACTGAAAATGGATTTCCTCGATAATCCCCTTCCATAAACATGACCATAATCCAAAAATTGGTAATTCTTTTTAAATGATGGTCTAAAGTTTCCTTAGGAATATTTGCATCAAAAATTGGAGCTAATATCTCATCTTTTAATGCTTTTGCATAAAACGTATCAATTAGAAATTTAATATCTTCTTTGTTGGTAATATCGTTCATTATAGACCGTCTAAATTTTTCAAATCATACAATATAAAGCGATTTGAAGTTTCATTTTAGGAATTTGAAAAATAATTCAAATACTTCACAAGTGGAATTATATATCTTTGTAGAACTATAAAAAATGCTATATAAATGAATTGCGTCTATTCAATTGCGAATTAAAGATAAATAAAGGTAAACTCGCAACTCGATACGCGCAATTTGCAACTCGAAACATGAAAGTTGGAATTATAGGATGTGGTGCTATGGGAAGTGGCATCGCACAAGTAGCCGCTACT
>CAYLSF010000674.1:0-1117 GCA_964385675.1 uncultured Saprospiraceae bacterium | reverse complement strand
GTACATATTTATGATACGTCTGCCGATGCCTTGGAAAAGGCAGCACAAAAATTGGATAAAATACTAAATCGATTAATTGAAAAAAGCAGAATAACGGCAGATAAAAAAGCTTCGATTCAGTCTAATATTATTTATACACCGTCTTTAGAGGATTTAAATCAAAGTGATTTAGTGATTGAAGCGATTATTGAAAACCTAGCCATTAAAAAGCAGGTTTTTAAGCAATTAGAATCCATTGTTTCAAAAGACTGTATAATTGCCTCGAATACCTCTTCGTTGTCTATTACAGCACTTGCTGCGGCTTTAGAGAAACCATCTCGTTTCATAGGAATTCATTTTTTTAATCCTGCTCCCTTAATGAAGTTAGTGGAAATTATTCCAGCTATTCAAACGGATAAAACGATTACAAAACAATCCAAATCCATCATAGATAATTGGGGCAAAACAACCGTCTTAGCTAAAGATACTCCCGGATTTATTGTAAATAAAGTAGCTCGTCCTTTTTATAGTGAAGCCTTACGAATCTATGAAGAAGGTATTGCGGATATTCCTACAATTGATTGGGCAATGAAGATAATCGGTGGATTTAGAATGGGCCCTTTTACCTTAATGGACTTTATTGGACATGATGTCAATTATAAAGTGACAGAAACCGTATTCAAAGAATTCTATTATGATCCTCGTTATAAACCATCTTTTACTCAAAAGCGACTGACAGAAGCAGGCTATCTAGGTCGAAAATCAGGGCGAGGGTTTTATCAATATGAAAAGGGAAAGCCAATATCAATTGAGTTTATTAAAGACGAAAAGTTAGGGCAACAAATCGTAGATAGGGTAGTCGTGATGCTAATCAATGAGGCTTTTGATACGCTGCATTTTAACATTGCTTCTAAAGCGGATATTGAAGTTGCTATGACAAAAGGGGTAAACTATCCTAAAGGCTTATTTCAATGGGCAGAAGAAATTGGTTATCAAAATTGTGTAGAACAGTTGGATAAGTTATATCATGAATATCATGAAGATCGGTATCGATGTAGCCCTCTATTGAGGCAAGGGATAAATGCTTAAGAAGAGTGAGCATCCAAAATACCCTCTCCATAGAGAGGGTATTTTGAGT
>CAYLSF010000673.1:0-4670 GCA_964385675.1 uncultured Saprospiraceae bacterium | reverse complement strand
CAATAAACTTCTCTGCGGTCAAGGTCGGGTTATTCAAATAGCCACGAGAAACACCTTCACCCGAAATACAAATTTCACCAACTACGCCAATCGGGACAGGTTGTAACTGCTGATTGACAATGTAAACCTGATAATTCGGTAAAACATAACCAACAGGAATAGTCGTCAAAGTGGGTAGCATTGCTTTATTCAGAGGGAACAAAGCAGTAATCATGGTCGTTTCAGTCGGGCCGTAGAGGTTGACGATTTGTAGATTTTCCAACTGCGGAATAGCATATAATTTATCAAGCAAGTTCGTTTTTAAAGCCTCTCCTGCGGTTAATATCGTTTGAAGTTGGTTGTTTGGAATACTCTTTAAATCATCGCTCAACCAGATATTTAGCAAAGTTGGCGTACAGTCGATGATGCTAATTTCCTTTTCACCAATATAGTCAAACAACTGTTGCCCTTGCATTTTTAAATCATTGGAAATGATGTGCATCGTATAGCCACATAGCAAACTTCCTAATAAAATCCGTAGCGAAGCATCAAAAGTATAAGTTCCTGTCGAAGCCGTATTGACATAACCTTCGTGCTTCAAATAGACTTTTTCTTTGAAGTGATGTAGCAAATTCACTACTGAATGTTGCTCGACCATCACGCCTTTTGGATTGCCTGTTGAGCCAGAGGTGTAGAGGATGTAAGCTAAATTTGACGGCTGACGGTTGATCCCGATAGCTATCGGGAACGGCTGACGGCTTTTTATCTTTAGTGTTTCTATATTTTCAATCGGAATATCGAATGAGTTGGCATTTTTAACCGTAGGATTATTAGAAAGTAAGACTTTTGCTTGGCTGTCTTTGAGCATAAAGTCAATTCTCGAATTTGGAAAATCCAATGAAATCGGCAAAAATGCAGCTCCTGTTTTATAGACTGCAAGCATCGCAATAACAATCCATTCGCTACGACTGAGGTATAAGCCGACTATGTCATCGCCTTTTAATTGATATTTTTCGACCAAATAAGCGGCTAATTGATTGGCTTTTTCATCCAATTCTTGATAAGTAAATTGATGGTTTCCAAAAACGATTGCTGTTTGATTTGGTGTTTTGGCGACTTGTTCTTCAAATAAATCAGCTAGTGTTTTTTCCTTTGGAAAATCGGCTGCTGTATCGTTGAAGGCTTCAATAACTTGTTGTTGTTCTGCTTTTGGTAGAATGTTGAGGTTTTCGATTTTTTGCAATGGATTTTGACAAACACTTTCCATTAAGGTTTCTAAATGGCTCAACATCCGTTGGATGCGTTCTGCTTTAAAAATATCTGTATTATAGCTAATGGTACTCAACAGCCCTTCTTCCATTTCAGAAAAATGAATATTCAAATCGAACTTCGTGGCTTCTTCCGCCATTGCCAACGGTTCGATTTCTACATCACCGATGTTCAAATGGATGTCTTCTGTATTTTGTAAAACCAATAGCACATCAAAAATCACAGAACGGCTCAAATCTCTCGGCACTTCCAATTCTTCCACCAATCGGTCAAATGGATAGAGTTCGTGTTCAAACGCATCGAATGTAGTTTCCTTGACTTTGCTTAGAAAAGTTTCAAAAGGCTCTTCCGCATTGATTTGATTTCTAATCGCCAAAGTATTCAGATAAAAACCAATCTGATGATGCAAATCAGGATGATTGCGTCCTGCATTCGGTGTACCGATAACGATGTCCGTTTGGTTGGTATAGCGATGAAATAGGACATTAAGCAAAGCCGTCAAGGTCATAAATAGCGTTCCGCCCTGCTGCTGCGTGTAAGCATTGAGTTGGTTCGCCAGCTTTTTTGGAAAAAGATACTGAATACTCGCACCATTATAGGTTTTGATAGCAGGTCTTGGATAATCCAATGGCAAATCTAAAGTCGGAAAATCAGCTAATTGATTGAGCCAATAGTTTTTTAGCTTTCCGATGGTCGCTGCATCTTCCAACAATTCATTTTGCCAAGCTGCAAAATCTTTGTACTGCATAGGCAGTTTTGGTAAATCAATCAACTGCTTTTGCGTCAAAGCGGTATAAATATGATGCACTTCATTGAATAAAACGCCCATCGACCAACCATCCGAAACGATGTGGTGAATGTTCAACAACAGAATATGTTCTGTTTCAGAAATGGTCAATAACTGAATTTGTAAAGGATGTTCATTTTCTAAATCAAATACCCGACTTGCATGAGTTTTTGCTAATTCTTCGATTTCCTGTTCAGAAGCATTCGCTACATTTTTAACTTCCAATTGATAATCAAAAATGGCATCAATCACTTGTTTGCCTTCGCCTTCTACATTAATGAAGCGTGTTCTAAGTGTTTCGTGTCTATCATATAAAATCTGAAAAGATTGTTCTAATGCTCGAACATCCAACTGTCCTTTCAATCGTAATGACAAAGGCATATTATAAGCCGTTAGATTTTCTTCGATTTGGTTCAATATCCAAAGACGGCGTTGAGCATTCGATAAATCATAGTTTCGTTGTTCGGTAATCCTCGGAATAGATTGTAAAACAACAGCGTGCCTATCTTTTTGATTATCAATCGCTTTTGCCAATTGTTTAATCGTTGGATGCGTAAAAATTTCACTTAGTTTGAGTTCGACTGATAAATCTTGTTTTATCAGCGAAATCACTCGTATCGCTCTCAAACTATGTCCACCGATGTCAAAGAAATTATCCGTAATACTTATTCCTGTGCGTTTTAATACCTTTTCCCAAATCGCTACTAAGGTCGTTTCGACTTCATTTTGAGGTGCGACATAGCTATTCGCTGAAGTAATATTCAACGTTTCCAAAGGTGGCAACGCCTTTCTATCAATTTTTCCACTTGGCGTTAAAGGCATGACTTCAAGTGGCGTGAAATATTGCGGAATCATGTAATCGGGCAGTCTTTCACTTAAATGTTCTCGTAACTCAGCAATAAGGTACTGACGCAATTCACTTTGCATCGGATAATTGCAAAGCATCGTTGGCGTTGCTACTGCATTTCGATATTGTTGCTCAATTGGAAAGACCAAATGTTGATTTTCTAATGTACCTTTCGGTAAAATCGCTACATCATAAGCACCTGAATTTACATCAGTTGACCAATTGATACGCAATTCGTAGTTTTCTTGAAAAGTGGACAGTAATTCCCAAAAGACTTGCGGTGAAAGCGCGTCAGAGTTATCTTTTTGTTCTTCAAAAAGTGCTTTAAAAACGCCTAGTTGTGGTGCTTCGATTTTTCCATTCGCCCATTTAACGGCTGTTATACCTTTTCCTACTCTGGCATTTGGAATATTTTTTAAAGCTAAAGGGCTATTCTCACCATTTTCTAACCAGGCTTTTACTTTTTTAACTGTCCAATTACCTTTTTTCCAATTTTGCCAAGTCAACACGTAATCCTCAGCCTTGCCCAAATGAACCGTTACATCATAGCGATATTGTGATAATTCATTCCAATAATTGCCTTCTTTCAGTTGAATATCAACTTGTAAAGGCTGGTCAATGTATTTTTCTAAAGCATAAAAATACATCGGATGAACGGCTAGTTCTTTTTCACTCGCCAAAATATCATTCAATGCTCTTTTGAAAACGGTCTGCGTAGTCGTTCCACCCAACTGATGATACTGCGCTTCTGCATGAAAAGCCTTGAGCAAAGGATTACTTCTAATATCGCCCAAGAATAATCGACCGCCATTTTCAAGCAATCCTGTCAGATTTTCAATGACTTGTGTCAAATAAGATTGATTTGGAAAATACTGAGCCACCGAGTTTAAAATAATCGTATCTAAAGACTGTTTTTCGATATTTGGCAACTCATGTGCAATGCCTTGTTGAACGCTAGCATTTGACAATTTTGGAAAAGAGTTGATTAGGTGTTGAACCTTAGCGACTACTTTTTCAGAAATATCGGTTGCTATATACGATTGGACGATTGGTGCTATTCTAGCTAAAAACATACCTGTTCCAACACCGATTTCCAAAACTTTCTTAGGTTGTAAAACAGCTATTCGAGCTGTTGTATTTTCGACCCATTCTTTCATTTCGAGAGCAGGAATTGGCGTATTCAAGTAACTATTCATCCAACCCGAAATATCAAAAGTTAAATCCTCAACCGTTTCGCCTTCGCTACCGTAGCTGCTATCAAATATTTCCTGCCAATTTTCTAAAATCTCGCTTTGTGCTTCTTCTTGCTTGTTGTTATCAAGTGCTGTAATTTCAGGCACGACGAAGGCTTGTAATACTTTTTCATCTTGGGAAAGACGACCTAGAACCGTTGCTTGCTTGACCGCAGGATGTTCCAACATCGCTTGCTCTATCTCACCTGCTTCGATGCGATAGCCTCGTATTTTCAGTTGATAGTCTATTCTTCCTAAAAACTCAATATTCCCATCGGGCAGCCAACGTGCCAAATCTCCTGTTTTATAGAGTCTTTCACCTGCTCTGAATGGATGTTCAATAAACTTTTCAGTAGTTAAAATTGGATTATTCAAATAACCTCGCGCCAAACCTGCACCCGAAACACACAACTCACCAACTACGCCAATAGGCTGCAATTGGTCATTTTTATCCAAAATATATAAACTCGTATTCGCTATTGGTTTTCCTATTGGAATAACTGGCATATCCGTGGATTTTACCTCGTAAGTACTGATGCAGACGGAGCATTCGGTT
>CAYLSF010000672.1:0-4688 GCA_964385675.1 uncultured Saprospiraceae bacterium | reverse complement strand
ATTTGGATTTTAAAAATATTGGGTAGCGGTAAAAAAATAAATTTAGCATTTAGATGTAGTAATATTATTTTTAGTTCTAATTACTATTAGGATTTTCATCTGTTTAATACCTGAACAGATGAAAACCCTTTAGTTGCTATTAGAGTTTTATGCCAACTACTTGCGACTATTGCACCAAATTTCCATTAATATAAGTCTTTAAAACCTTAATATTTTCTAATTCATCCGTAGGAGTTTCAAAAGGATTGCTATCCAAAATTATAAAATCAGCATATTTCCCTTTTGTTAAAGAGCCTATTTTATCTTCTTTTTGAATTTGCCATGCTGCATCTATGGTCAAAGCTTTTATAGCGTCCATCAATGTAATTTCTTGTCCTTTTCCAATATTTTGCCCATTTTTTGATGTGCGTTCTATGGCAGTTTGAATCAGTCTGAAAGGGTGACTATCAAACATCGGTTGATCGGCATGTAGTGAAAAAGTTACCTTTTCTCGTTTAGCACTTCCTATGGGTAGAATTTTTTGCGTTCTATCTTGTCCTATTAAGCTTTGCTGTAAGGCATCGCCATAATAATACAAATGATTGATATGAAAACTTGGTGTCATGTTAAGGACTTTCATATCTTTTATATTCTGCTCGGATAATAGTAAACAATGTTCTAATCGGTGTCTTTTATTGGTTAAATCTTGTGATTGTTGAATGACTTTATAGGCGTCTAAGACTTCATTGAGTGCGGCATCTCCTTGTGCATGAATGGCTATTTGCCAACCTTTATCATGGTTGGTTTTGATAAACTCTTTAAGTTGCTGATGTTTGACTAAGGCTTTACCTTGATGCCCATTTGGAATGCGGAGAATTTGAGCTAAAGGAGAAGGAAGATAGGGTTGGTTCAAATACATACTACCAATATAAGGAGAGCCGTCATACCAATGTTTGACCCCTAAAATATCATAAAAGTCATCTTCATCGGAGTTAGTTTCGGGCATTAATTCCGTTCTATCATGTCGGATATAAACAAAATGTCTTGGCATTTGACTTCGTTTGGGTAAAATATTAGCAACCGTTAACGCTTGTGTAAATAAGGAAGGATTTTGCTTAGAAAGATGTTCAAATAACAATAGTGCATTAGCGTCATTGATGGTCAACCCTGCGGATACGACAGTAGTATTGCCTTTTAGCGCATAATCTTTCATAGCGTCTTCCACTGCTTTAGTAATGACCTTTGCATGAAAAACATCTTTATTGATAGCTTGTAAAATGGGTTCAATCGCTTGTTGTTCAACAATCAATCCTGTTAAATTTCCAAGACTATCTTTTTCATAATAGCTATGTTTATTCGGGTTGGGGGTTTCTGTATTAATCCCCACTTTTTCAAAAGTCAAGGAATTACCCCAATAACTATGGAGACTTTGAGCAAATAAAACAATGGGATTATTGGGGGCAATAGAATCTAAAAATGCTAGAGTTGGATTTTGTAAATCACTAACTAAAATTGGGTCAATACCTTTACAGATAATCCATTGATTAGGCGGTGTTTTTTTTACAATTTCACTTAAATAAGCCCAAACTTCTGCATTGGAATCATGCTTAAATCCAGATAAATCTATCATAGAAGCTAGGTAGGCGGTCAAAGCTGGATGCGTATGTGGATCAATAAAACCAGGCATCACTACTGCTCCTTTTAAATCTATGGTATTAGTTTCATTACTGATTTGACTTTGAATGTCGGCTGTTGTGCCAATGGCTTGAATAATGCCATTTTCTACAATCATAGCCTCAGCATTAGGTTGGTTCTCATCTATGGTAATAATGTTGGCATTAACATAAGCTGTTTTGGGAGTTTGCGGAAAATCGATCATTAAGTATTGATAACCAATTAATAGTAATACTAAAATTATGGATAGGACAATTCGTAATTTCTTCATCTCAATGTGTATTATTTAGAAATATGAAATGAAGTTAAAAAAACAAAGCCACAGATTATTACAAATTACTCAGATATTTCCGTGTAATTTGTGATAATTTGTGGCTATTTGTAATCATTCCTTAGATGACTAGCCTTTCTAAGGTCTAGGAGAAGATTTTACCTTCTTCTTGCCTTTAGTTTTGGCAGCTAATTCTAAGGCTTTTACGACATTAACAACACCACCTGATGTGCATAATTCTTTAATCGTTGTTGTATCTTCAGAACCAGGTAAGTTAACACGACCTTCAATATTTTCAGTAGAGTTTAAAAGAACTTCTTTGACCTGAGCTGCAGTAAGGGCAGGGTAGTAAGAGCGGATTAATGCCGCAACACCTGCTACTACAGGAGATGCCATACTTGTACCGTCATTATCTTCATATTTATTGTCGGGCACAGTAGAATAAACCGCTACACCTGGTGCAAATATATCAACATTCTGATCGCCATAATTAGAAAAATCAGCAATTGCCTCATTTCCATCTTTCCAGGAAACCGCACCGACTTCTATCCAGTTATTAACCTCTTTATTGCGTTTGCCAATTCTATCATTTGGAAAGTTTGGTGTGATATCAATATCTTCTCCATCATTACCTGCTCCGTGTACTAAAAGGACATCCTTCTTTTGAGCATATTTAATGGCTTTATCGACCACTTTTTTGTTATGAACATACCCTTTACCGAAACTCATATTGATAACAGATGCACCATTATCTACGGCATATCGAATAGCATTTGCGACATCTTTGTCTCTTTCATCACCATCAGGTACAACACGAACTGCCATAATTCTGATGTTATCCGCTACGCCTTTCATGCCTAATTCATTATTTCTATCTGCTCCAATAATACCTGCAACATGTGTCCCATGATTAGCGTCAGGTCCTTTCACATCATTGTTGCCATAGTATTTTTCTTTAGCATTGCTGTAATCATCTCCAATGATGTCTCTAGGATCGTAATCTGGATTTAAGTGGTATTTTGAACGGGCTTCATAGTATCCAAAATTATCCATAACGTGTTCTAATATTTCAAACGGCAAACCATTGTCCATTAAGGATTGAATGGTTTTTTGAGCTTCTGCTACTTTATCATCTTTAGGCTCTAAAGCTTTGATATTTTCTAAGTTATACTCTTTTTCACCTAAAGCAGACTTTAATGTCTTTTGAATTGGCTCATAGATGTTTTTGATTAACATTACATTGAATAATTCTACTCTGGCTTCTTCAGATTTTTTATTAAAAGCTTCCTCTAGTTTTTTATATTGATTATATCTTTTTAGTTTCTTACCTTTTAATTTATTAACATTTACATTTTCAAACTGACTTTTTAATGCCTTGTATTGACGCGTCAATTCATACGTATCATGCTCTACATTTTTACCATCTTTACCCCCTATAAAATTCCATCCATTGATGTCATCTACATATCCATTTTTATCATCATCAATTCCATTATTTGGGATCTCATCTGGATTCACCCAAACTTTAGATTTTAAATCTTCATGCTCTACATCCACTCCACTATCCAAAACAGCGACAATAACCGTAGAGGATACTTTTCCTTTTAAGAGGGTTTGATAGGCTTTTTCTGTACTTACACCTTTCACATTATCTGTGTAAGGATCAAGATTAAACCAATTTACAGGAGCTTTATTGGTAGAGTCTCCTAGTGAATTATGGTTTGCAAGACTTGTATGTGCAAAAAATGCAATAATGCATAAACCCAATAATGTTTTTAACTTCATAATTTTAAATTCAAAATAAGTAGCTGTGTTAATTTATTTCAATGATTTGAATATCAGTTTTTTATAAAAATAGTTTAAATTACTTTTGCTGCTACTTAACGTTTAATAATAAAATATTAGATAGAATAAGAGTTTTGTTTATTATTACTTCTATCTTAACAAGAATGAAATAATAATAAATTATATCGTTTTACTTTAACGATAAAAATATATGAATAATATTTAATGTGTAGAATTTAGAATAGAAGATTTGAAAGTAGTACGTAAATGTTTAAGTATATGACAAATAAGTAACAATCAAAGGTTAGGGGCATCATGATATTAACACTTTTTTAAATTTTGCTTTGAATACTACTTATGTATCTGTAGGTCTAATTATACTTTGTAATGAAATATTTGTTTCAACTCATTTTTATTTGGTTTGATTATGAAGATTCGTCCAGTCCTTATCAATATTATCGAACTCATGATCTACGTCTAAATCCAAACCAGACATAACCTCTTCAAAATCTGTTGGTGCAAAATCATACGTACTTTTTCTGTTGTTTAATTCTTTAAAATGTGCCTGTATCATATCCCATAAATCAAGGGGTATAATGACGGATTCTTTATTACCTTTAGCATCATGTACATATTTGATCATAGTTGTTATGTTTTTAGAAATCTCAATTGATTGCAAATATACTATAATTGTTACTATTCAGAATAGAGATAAGAGCGTAGGGATAAGTCTTGAAAGCTATTAAGGTAAACTAAGCATGATATAATAATCTCCTCTCCTCATATGATGTAAAATCATTAAATTCTACCATCAATATGAATTAATGTATTTATCTTTCTTTAAAATCCGCTATCTTGGATTTTAAAACCAAATTTTTCATTATTTACCGTATTTGTTTAATTCACTGGTTTTGATTAAATGAATAAATTCAATGTTATTTTAGATATATGTGGTTTTGGGGTTTTGGGGTTTTGGGGG